>JBBIUW010000105.1:0-7803 GCA_037440045.1 Sphingobacteriaceae bacterium | reverse complement strand
GTTCGTATTATACAGCATTTAATCTTTCTAAAAATGCATCTTTTTTACGTCTACTGATTTCTAGCTGGCAGTTATCACTCATAATTGCATAACCTCCATCTATCTTTAAAAATCTAACCACATGATTCATGTTTATTAAATGATGATGATGAATGCGGATAAAATCATTAGCGGGCAATAGGTCTTCATAATGTTTTAAACTTGCTGAAACCATTAATTTTTTACCTCCAGTTAAATGAAAATTAGTGTAGCTACCATCAGCCTCACACCTAATAATATCTTTCACATTCACAATTTCGTAGGCATTCCCAGTAGGTAATGTGATTTTATTATAATTATCATCAGAGCGTTTTAAATTTTGAATTAAAAACTGCAAATTATCCATGCTTGGCATATTTGAAGATCTTTTTTCAATCAAACGATTGATAGCAGATTTTAATTCATCAATATCAATAGGTTTTAATAAATAATCACAAGCACTATACTTAATTGCTTTTAAAGCGTGCTTATCTGTTGCGGTAGTGAAAATTATATCAAACTTAGCTCCCTGAACTTTTTCAAGCACGTCAAAACCAGTACCATCAGGCATACTAATATCTAAAAATAACAAATTTGGTTTCAAAGTTTGAATTAATTCAACTCCTTCAGCAACATTTTTACCTAAACCTAAAATTGTAATTTGAGGGAAATTTTTTTTAAGCAAATCTGCTAACATTTCCCTACTTTTTTTTTCGTCTTCTATAATTACTGCTTTCATAATATAAGTTTTAGTGTGGTTATTATTTTATATAGGGTATAAATAAATCAACTTGTGTACCAATAGCTTCATGATTGCTATTATACAAATCTATAATATTTACATTTAAATTTGATTGATGTAATGTGTTTAAAATACGAACCCTATCTTTTGTGATTTTCATTCCCATTGATTTATGTCTGGCTGAAGGCTGAATACTTTGAATCGTTTTCGCTTTCTCCCTACCTATACCATCATCAATAATTGATATTTTAATAAACTGATTAACCACTTTAATAAAAATACTGATTTTACCATTTCCTTCTTTTGGATTAATTCCATGTAAAATTGCATTTTCTAAATATGGTTGAATTAACATAGGAGGTATCTCATCATAATCTCCATCAATCGTTTCATCAATCTTAATATCATAATCAAATTTATTTTCAAAACGCATACGTTCTAACTCTAAATACAACTTAAGTGCTTCTATATCTTCATTAATAGTAACGGTAGCTTTTTCTGAATTATTTAAGATAATACGAATGAGTTTAGCAAACTTATTTAAATATTTTACAGCTTCGTCACCTTTACTATTTAAAATATAATGCTGTATAGAATTCAGTGAATTGAAAACAAAGTGAGGATTCATTTGAGCGCGTAAAGCTTTTAATTCTGCTTTAGAAACTTCTACTTGTTGCTCAAATTCGGCTTGTTGTTTTATTCGGATTTGCCTAACGCGGAGTCTAAAAATAAGAATAACAATTCCCGTAATAGAAACAATTAAAACAATAATAAACCACCATGTTTTATAATATGGAGTTTTAATAGTAAATGAAAAAGTAACTGGTTCTATGTTCCAAATACCTTCGTTATTACAACTTTTTACTTTAAATGTATATTTTCCAGGAGGAAGGTTATCATATTTTGTATAATTAATATCAGTATAAGGGCTCCAATCTTTATCATAATTTTCTAGCTTGTAAGAATACAATACCTTTTCAGGTGCAGTTAAACAAATGCCATCAAAATAAAAACTAATATTATTTAGTGAATAAGGTAATACTGAATTATTAAGCAAAAGTGTATCATCGTATCCAAGTTTAATATTAGTTATTGACGTTTTAGATAAATTATCGTTACTGATAAATTCTTTTGGAGAATACTTAATTAAGCCATTAACTGTACCAAACCATATAGTACTATCTTTATCCTCAAATATACCGTGCGAGTTAGATTCAACTCCACTAAAACCATCGTTTTTATTGTATTTTAAAATATCAATAAACCCATATTTCAATTTGTTTAAATCTATTCTGTTTACACCCTGATTTGTTCCTGCCCATAAATAATTATTGTCTTTTGTAATTCCAATGGCGTAAACCAATTCCGAACTCAGTCCTTCTTTTTCAGAAATAAGTTTATAAGTATGTCTTTCTGGATTAAACATCATAACACCATTTAAGGTAGCAGCATATAAGTTTCCATATTTATCTTTACATAAATCTAAAGCAGTAGCCATAGGTTCTGGAGAAGAAATGGTTTGTCTAATAAAATTCTCGCCTTCCAATTTATAAACACCATATAAATATGTTCCTACCCAAATACACCCTTTATCATCTTCAATAATACTCCATACGGCATAACCTTCTTTTTCGGTTGTTTGTGTAGGTAGTTTATAGTAAGTAGTAATGTAACTATTACCGCTTTTTTTCATCGAGCACAAGCCATTTTGACCTCCAACCCAAATAACATTTTTGCTGTCGTTATAAAAACAGTTAATAGGAGCTTGTTGTTTAAATGAAGCACTTAAAGAAAGATTTTCAATTTTTTCATTTTTTAAAATTGAAATTCCCTTATCAGTTCCAAACCATACAGCTCCATCGTCAGTTGCTAAAATTGCCGCCACTTTATTATCTAGTAATCCTTGCTTAACAGAATAATTTTTGAAGAAACCATTTGAGAATTTAAAAGCTCCATTGTTTTCTGTTCCGAACCATAAATTCTCATAAACATCCCTTGTAATCTGATAGATGAATGGGCTGCCAGAAATATATTGTCTATCGAACACTGTAAAGCCTTTTCCTCTGTATTTATACAAGCCGCTATGTGTCCCAATCCATAAATTATCTTCATAATCAATTAATAAGGAGCGGATATGATTAGAATTGTTGTCAAACCCAATTGTATAGTATGAAAAATCTGAACCATTAAAACTGATTAAACCTGATTTTGAACCCACCCAAACTGTTCCGTTATTTTGACATAACACGCTTGTGATTTCTTCATCAATTAAACCGTTATTAATGTGAAAAATATTTGATTTATGTTTTTCTAAATCATAAATAAATAAACCATTATTTGTTCCAGCATAAAGTGTTACATGATTTTTATTGATAGAAATGGATGAAACATACATGCTATCTAAAACTGGTAAAAAATCATTTGAATTCTTTTTTTGCAAGTAGAGTCCATGATTTGTGCCAACAAACACACCTTGCTTTTCAGAATATAATAAACAAGTTACATTATGTCCTTTAAAAAAAGGCACCTGTATTACTTTTTTCCCATCCCAAATACATAAACCTTTGTTTGTACCTGTCCATAATCCAATTCGAGGATCTAAACAAAAACTAGTAACATGATTAGAAGGTAATCCATCTTTTACATAATAATTACTAACCTGCCCTTTTACCTTATCAATCACACTTAATCCATCAATTGTACCAACTGTGATTAAATGAAATTGATCTTCTATAATGGCATTTACATAATGATTTGCTAATCCATTTTTAGGTGAATAATTTTGAAAGGTTTTACCATTAAACTTACTAGCACCTCCATATCCACCACTCCATAAATAACCTTTACTATCTTGAAACATGGCAAAAATTTGCACATAAGGCAATCCGCTTTCAACCGAATAATTTTTAAAATTGTATTGTTGTGCCAATAATTTTGCAGAAGCAAAAAAAGCAAATACAAAAGCTGAACTATAGATGAGTTTTATTTTATAAGTAAATTTCATAGTGGCATTACTAAAGTACAGATTTATAGTTAGTTTCCCTACATCTTTTTGTAAGTGGTTAGTTTTTGCCAATAACTGGAATAGCTTTTAAGTAAAATATGCTATGTCAAATTTTAAATGAGTTTTATAAGATTATTCGATTTAAAAAAATGACTTTTAAAACCAATTGATAATCAATAAATTATTTAGTAAAATTTATCATTTAGGAACGTGTATTTTTTGTACTTTCGTTAGCTTAAATTCAAAATACACTATGTTAACGTTCCTGAAAAAATTTTTTGGTACTAAATCAGAAAAAGATATTAAATCAATTCAACCTTTAGTTGACCAAACTTTAGAAATTTATCCTTCATTAGCAAAACTATCTAATGACGAAATACGCGCAAAAGTAACTGCATTAAAACAAAAAATTCAGGATGCGATAAAAACTGAACAAACTGAAATTAATGATATCAAAGCTCGCGTTGAAAATGAGTTTGACATGGACATCGACACTAAGGAATCTCTTTACAAACAAGTTGATGAATTAGAAAAAGAGATTACTGAAAAAATTGAAGGTGTTTTAAATGAGATATTGCCTGAAGCTTATGCGATTTTAAAAGATACATCTCGTCGTTTCTCTGAAAACGAAGAACTAGTTGTTACAGCTAACGACTTTGATGCTAAAATCGCAAAAAAACACAAAAACGTTGAAATTCGCGGAAACCAAGCCGCTTGGAAAAACAAATGGATTGCTGCTGGAAACGAAGTTTCATGGAACATGGTACACTACGATGTGCAATTAATTGGTGGTACTGTTCTTCACCAAGGTAAAATTGCAGAGATGGCAACTGGTGAAGGTAAAACATTGGTTTCTACATTACCTGTTTTTTTAAATGCTTTATCTGGAAGAGGTGTTCATGTTGTAACTGTAAATAATTACTTAGCAAAACGTGATAGCGAATGGAATGCTCCATTGTTTCAGTTTCATGGATTAAGTGTTGACTGTATTGATAAACATGAGCCAAATACTGACGAGCGTCGTGAGGCATATTTAGCTGATATTACATACGGTACAAATAACGAATTTGGTTTCGATTATTTACGAGATAATATGGCGCGTGAATTATCTGATTTAGTTCAGCGTAAACATAATTTTGCGATTGTGGATGAGGTCGATTCAGTATTAATTGATGACGCGCGTACTCCTTTAATTATATCTGGGCCAACACCTACAGGTGATAAACATGAGTTTATGGAATTTAAACCTCGTGTCGAAAAACTATTAGCCGCTCAAAAAGCAGCTGTTCAAGTTTTCTTAACCGATGCTAAACGCTTGTTTACAGAAGGTAATGAAAAAGAAGCCGGTATTGCTTTATTACGCGCTTACAGAGGTTTACCAAAAAATGGAGCTTTAATTAAATATTTAAGCGAACCAGGTGTAAAAGCATTATTACAAAAAACAGAAAACCACTACATGCAAGACCAACAAAAGGAAATGCATAAAATTGATGTGGAATTATTTTTCGTCATTGATGAAAAACATAATTCAGTTGATATGACTGAAAAAGGAATTGATTTAATTACTGGTACTACTGACGATCCTCATTTCTTTGTTATTCCAAACGTTGGAGCTGAAATTGCAGACCTAGAGAAAAAAGTGTTTGCTGATCCTAAAGAGAAAATTTTACTGAAAGAATCTTTAATGCGCGATTTCAGTGTAAAAAGTGAGCGTATTCATACTGTAAACCAATTATTAAAAGCGTACTCTTTATTTGAAATTGACCAAGAATACGTAATTGCTGATGGACAAATTAAAATTGTAGATGAGCAAACTGGTCGTATTATGGAAGGTCGCCGTTATAGCGATGGATTACACCAAGCTTTAGAAGCAAAAGAAAATGTAAAAATTGAAGCAGCTACTCAAACATATGCAACTATTACATTACAGAATTATTTCCGTATGTATAATAAGTTAGCAGGTATGACTGGTACAGCAGAAACAGAAGCAAATGAGTTTTGGGATATTTATAAATTAGATGTAGTTGTAATTCCTACTAACCGTCCAATTTCTCGTAAAGATGAACAAGATTTAGTTTACAAAACTAAGCGTGAAAAATATAATGCAGTAATTGATGCCACAGCAAAATTAGTTGCTGAAGGTCGCCCTGTTTTAATTGGTACTACTACTGTTGATATTTCTGAGTTACTAAGCCGTATGCTTAAATTAAGAGGTATTAAGCATAATGTATTAAATGCCAAATTACACCAAAAAGAAGCAGACATTGTTGCAGAAGCTGGTATTGCAGGAACTGTAACTATTGCTACAAATATGGCGGGTCGTGGTACCGATATCAAATTAGGCGCAGGTGTTAAAGAAGCTGGCGGTTTAGCAATTATTGGTACAGAGCGCCACGAGTCTCGTCGCGTTGATAGACAGTTACGTGGTCGAGCTGGACGTCAAGGAGATCCAGGAAGTTCGCAATTCTTTGTATCTCTTGAAGATAACTTAATGCGTTTATTTGGTAGCGAACGTATTGCTAGTTTAATGGATAGAATGGGCTTACAAGAAGGGGAAGTAATTCAACATTCAATGATTTCAAAATCAATTGAAAGAGCTCAAAAGAAAGTGGAAGAGAATCACTTTGGAACACGTAAACGTTTAATTGAATATGATGATGTCATGAATGCACAACGTGATGTTGTTTATAAACGTCGTCGTAATGCATTAAATGGAGATAGAATTAGTATCGACATCGCTAACATGATATATGAAGTATCAGAAAGCATTGTGGCTGAATTCCATGTATTAAAAGACTTTGAAGGATTTACATTTGAATGCATCAAAAACTTTGGAATTGAATCGCCATTTACTGAACAAGAATTTAAGTCAGGAAAAGAAGATGAATTAATTCAAAAATTATTTGAAGCGGGCGAAAATCATTATAGAGCAAAATCTGCTGAAATTGCAGAAATGGCTTTCCCTGTAGTAAGAGATGTTTATACAAATCCAAATAACAATTTCGAAAACATAGTTACTCCTTTTACGGATGGTGTAAGAGGAATTCAAGTAATGGCTAACTTAAAAAAATCGTTTGATACAAAAGGACGTGAGTTAGTGTCTGTATTTGAAAAAACGGTTATTTTAGCAATGATTGATGATTCATGGAAAGAGCATTTAAGAGAGATGGATGATTTAAAACAATCTGTTCAAAATGCATCGTTAGAGCAAAAAGATCCTTTAGTTGTATACAAATTAGAATCATTTAATTTGTTTAGAGAAATGATTGCTAAAACAAGTAAAGACATTATTTCGTTTTTAATGAAAGGTGGTTTGCCAATTGAAGAACAAAATGCTGAACATCCTAAACTTCAAAAAGCAAAGTTTACTCAAGAACCCGTTCAACAGCGACCAAAAGAAAAATTGGTTGAAAGTAGAAGTGAAGAAGAAGCTCAAGAACAACAAGAGCAACAAAAACCAAAGCAACAGCCAATTAGAGTTGAGCAAAAAATAGGTCGTAATGATCCTTGCCCTTGTGGTAGTGGTAAAAAATACAAAAGCTGCCATGGAGTTGGAGTAGCTTAATTATCAATTTAAACTTTTAAGCCGCTAATTACTTAGCGGCTTTTTTATTTTATGTATTTGTTTTAATCAAGCAAAAATCATATTTAACATTCATAAAATTCTGTTTTTCAATACCTTAAGGAGTATTACACTTTGGATTTACTAATTTTGTTAAAAACATGTTAATAATTGTTGTATTTTAGAGCACTAATAACGTTTTCGCTAAATAAATATGAGATTAAAACTATTTTTATCAACAATGTTTTTTTGTGCCATTGTAAATGCTCAAAACACAGATGATTTAAAATCATTTATTAATAAAAACAATGTTGCTATCAGGGCTGTTCAAAAGAGCATGATACGTGAAAACAATCATTCATTCGTTACAACGTTTAAAGGGTTATTAAAAAATCAAGAAATAGCTATAAAACTATACTATACTAACAAAGATGCAAGCTCTTACTATGCGTCTTTAGTGAGAAATGAGAGTTTATT
>JBBIUW010000104.1:0-7844 GCA_037440045.1 Sphingobacteriaceae bacterium | reverse complement strand
TTTCAATTTAGAATCTTGCTTGGCAGCACAAAATGCAGGTGCTGATAGAATTGAGTTTTGTTCCGATTATTCGTTAGGAGGAGTAACACCAAATCATGATGACATTTTAAAAGCAAAAGAGTTATTGCATATTCCTTTACATGTGATTATTCGCCCTCGTGGTGGTGATTTTAATTACAGTCAAAGTGAAATAGAACTCATGAAAAAAGACATTGAGTTTTGCAAAACAAATAGTATTGATGGTGTGGTGTTTGGTGTATTAACTAAAGACTACATAATAAATAATCCCATTAATAAAGAATTGTTAGACTTAGCAGAAAACATGTCAACTACATTTCATAGAGCCATTGATGAATGTGTTGATATACAGGAAGCAATGAGTAATATCATTTCTTTAGGCTTTACAAGAGTTCTAACATCCGGCGGTAAATCAAATGCATTAGAAGGGATTGAAGTTTTAAAAGATTGTCAGAACAAATTTGGAGATAAAATTATCATTATTCCTGGAGGAGGGATTCGTCACAGCAATTTACAAGAACTGATACAAGAAACGAATTGTATAGAATACCATTCAGCTGCTATTACATATAAAAATGAAGAAATAGATATTGAAGAAGTTAAACAACTAAAATCAATGTTAGCGTGACAAAAAAATGGATTTACATATTTTTATTCATCACACACTATTTGATTTCTCAAGTATCAGAAACCACATTAAATGCCTCATGGCAATTTAAACAAAAAGGCAGCGATAAATATTACAACGCCATTGTACCCGGAACTGTTCACACAGATTTATTAAACAACAAGCTTATTAAAGATCCTTTTTATTCGGATAATGAAAAAAGTGTTCAATGGGTTGAAAATGAAGACTGGGAATATATAGGAACATTTAATTGCGATTATATTACTTTAGAAAATAAACACATTGAATTAAATTTTGAGGGAATAGACACATACGCTAAAATCTATTTAAATAATCAATTGATTTTAGAATGTAATAATATGTTTCGCTCTTGGAATGTTGACGTAAAAAAACACCTGAAAACAGGACAAAATATTTTACGAATAGAATTTGAATCTGCTGTAATAAAAGGAAAACTAGAGGCAAGAAAATTACCTTATACATTACCGGATGGCGAAAAAGTTTTTACTCGTAAAGCTCAGTATCAATATGGTTGGGATTGGGGTCCGCGTTTAGTAACGTACGGAATTTACAAACCCATCAAATTTGTTTGCTGGAATGATGTAAAGCTTTTATCAGTTAATCCTATTATCAAAAAATTAAATGATACCATCGCTGATATTGCATTTGTAATAGAAACAAAAAGCGATACTTCTATTTCGGGACGATTAGATATTAATGCCTATCACGGCGAAGTAAACATTGCCAAACTTCAATACAACAAACATTATCCGTTAAAATTAAAAGAAGGAATTAACACGGATACATTTCATTATAGCATTCGAAATCCTAAATTGTGGAATAGTAATGGCTTGGGAGATGCTCATTTGTATGGTTACGACATCAATTTTAAATACAACAACAAAACCATCTATTATAAAAATACGATTGGATTAAAAATAGTAGAACTCGTTCGCGAAAAAGATTCCATAGGAGAAAGTTTTTATTTTAAAATAAACGGCAAACCGATATTTATGAAAGGAGCCAATTATATTCCTCAGGATAATTTTATTTCAAAAACGAGTGCAAGAGACTACAAAAAAATAATTCAAATGGCAAAAGATGCTCATATGAATATGTTACGTGTTTGGGGCGGAGGATTATACGCAGATGATGAATTTTATAAAGAGTGTGATAGAAATGGGATTTTAGTTTGGCAAGACTTTATGTTTGCTTGCGCCATGTATCCTGGAGATTCTGCTTTTGTTGAAAATGTAAAACAAGAGGTCGCTGAACAAGTTACTCGATTAAGAAACCATCCTTGTATTGCCTTATGGTGTGGTAATAACGAAATAGATGAAGGATGGCATAACTGGGGCTGGCAAAAACAATATCATTATTCAAAAAAAGATTCAGCAAAAATTTGGAACGACTACCAAAACGTATTTCACAAAGTCATTCCTGAAATAATAAAATCTAAAAATCCCGAAATAACATATTGGCCTTCTTCTCCAATGATTGGTTGGGGACATAAAGAAAGTTTACAACAAGGTGATTCACACTATTGGGGAGTTTGGTGGGGTAACGAACCTTTTGATGTGTACAATAAAAAAGTAGGGCGTTTTATGAGTGAATATGGATTTCAGTCAATGCCCGACTATCATACATTTAAAATAGTTTGCGACAGCACAGACATGCAACTAAATTCGAAAAGTGTAGTGTCACATCAAAAACATCCAACAGGTTACAAAACCATTCAATCCTATATGGAGTGTGATTATAAAATCCCAAATGATTTTAGAAAGTACATCTATGTATCTCAGCTATTACAGCGAGATGGGATGAAAATAGCTATTGAGGCGCATCACAGAGCAAAACCATATTGCATGGGAACTTTGTATTGGCAATTAAATGATTGTTGGCCTGTTACTTCATGGAGTTCTTTTGATTATACATATAATCCTAAAGCTTTTTATTATGAAACAAAAAAATTATTTAATGACATTTCCATTTCTGTAAAGGAAGAAAAAAATGAGTATCAGATTTTCGTTATATCCGATAAATTAACTGAAGTAAAAGGAACGCTTACTGTTTCTATAAAAAACATGAAAGGTCATGTATTATATATGAATTCCAGCGAACAACTGATTACAGCAAACGAAAGTAAAATATATTTTAAAGTAAGCAAAAGCGATATTGAACTATTTACTAAAAACGACATTTATTTATCGGCAGAATTTACAGATTCAAAAGGCAAAGTATTAACAAAAAATACATATTGCTTTGTGAAGTCAAAAGCATTGCAGTTACAAGAACCAGAGCTAAGCATCAACTTTTCGAAAGAAAAAAATTGTTTATTAATTTCAAGTAAAACGTTTGCAAAAGATGTATTTCTTTATTGCAATAATAACAATGTTCAATTTTCAGATAATTACTTTGACCTTGAACCAAATCAAATCATTGAAATTAAAACAAATTTAGGAATGGGATTATACCAGCAAATACAACACATTTCTCTTTACGACATTAATCATTAAACCTCATTATATAGTACATTTATAACACATGAAACACGTATTTTTAATTTTCGCTTTTCTTATAAACATAATCTGTTTTGCACAAACCAAGTACGCACACTATGTAAATCCCTTTATAGGAACTGGCGGTGCTGGGCATACATTTCCAGGCGCTATTGTTCCATTTGGGATGATGCAATTAAGCCCAGATACCCGAGTTGATGGTAGTTGGGAGGGCTGCGGTGGTTATTATAATCCTGATTCCGTTATTTATGGTTTTACTCATACACATTTAAGTGGAACTGGCTGCAGTGATTATGGAGATATATTAGTTATGCCCATCACAAATTCTAAATATTATTATAATAAATCATACCCTACAAAATTTTCACACACAAAAGAAAAAGCAACCGCGGGGTATTATCAAGTTCAGTTAAATAATTTTATTGATGTTAAACTCACAGCAACTCAACGAGTAGGTATTCATCAATACACTTTCCCTAATGCAGATACTGCATCGTTAGTTCTTGATTTATTGCACAGAGACAAGACTTTACAATGCGATTTAAAAATAATTGATAGTGTAACTGTTTCTGGTTACAGAATTAGTGAGGCTTGGGCACAACAACAGTATGTATATTTTGTTATGAAGTTTAATAAACCTATTCGTCAAAAAAATATACGTATGACAAATAACTCAAAAAATACACCTAACGAACACGAAAAAAAAACAGGTGCGCTACTTCAGTTTGATAACAAAGATGGAAAGCCATTATTAGTTAAAGTAGGTATATCTCAAACAGGCGAAGAAGGTGCTTTAAAAAATTTAGATGCCGAAGCCACACACTGGAATTTTGACAAATACAAACAAGAAGCTGAAACACTTTGGGAGAAAGAATTATCAAAAATAGAAATACAAACTGCCGATGATGAAAAGAAAATTATTTTCTACACAGCTCTATACCACTGTTTCACACATCCATCATTAGCTGGTGATGTAGATGGAAAATACAGAGGACGCGATTTTAAAGTGCATCAAGCAAATGGGTTTATACCCTACACTGTTTTTTCCTTGTGGGACACCTTTAGAGGTTTGCATCCATTATTTACAATCATTGAACAAAAACGCACAGGTGATATCATAAACTCATTTTTGCAACAGCACAAGGAAAGTGGTCGCTTGCCCATGTGGGAATTATCTGCTAATGAAACTAATTGCATGATAGCCTTTCACAGTGTATCAGTGATTGCTGATGCCATGATGAAAAATATTGGCGGCTATGATAAAAATGTCATTTATGACGCCATGATAGCAGCTTCTAATTACAAGGGGTTAAGCATTCCTACATTTAATACTAATAATTTTTTACAAATTGAAGATGAATCGGAAAGTGTATCAAAAACTTTAGAGTATGCTTACGATAACTGGTGTATTGCTCAAATTGCAAAAAAACTAAACAAAAAAACAGATTACGATATTTATATTAAACGTGCGCAAGCTTACAAAAACGTGTATGATAAACAAACAGGTTTTATGAGACCAAGAAAAAATGGAAATTGGCTATCTCCTTTTGAGCCGCGAGAAGTTAACAACCACTACACTGAAGCAAATAGTTGGCAGTACACTTTTTTTGTTCCGCAAGATATAAGTGGCTTGATTAGTTTAATGGGAGGAGAAAAACAATTTGAACAAAAATTAGATGACTTATTCTCTGCCAATAGTGCAACTGAAGGAAGAACTCAAGCGGATATCACAGGTTTAATTGGGCAGTATGCTCATGGAAATGAGCCGAGTCATCATATGGCTTATTTGTATAACTATATAGGCAAACCAAATAAAACGCAAGAAAAAATTCATCAAATACTAACTGAGTTTTATAAAAACGATCCTGATGGATTGATAGGTAACGAAGATTGTGGACAAATGAGTGCTTGGTATGTGTTAAGCTCAATGGGTTTTTATCAAGTATGTCCAGGTAAAGCTGAATATACAATAGGCTATCCGTTATTTGATAATGTTACTATACATTTAGAAAACGGAAAAAAATTTGAAATCAAAAAACAAAATTCAAATACAAAATTTCAATATATACAATCATCTATTCTCAATGGAAAAAAATCAAACAGTTCTGTATTAAGCCACACAACAATTATAAACGGTGGCAAATTAGAACTAACGATGGCCAACCAATTAACAGAGAAATCAGCCTTTGGAAAAACAAATTTATTAAGCCCTAGTACTAAAATATCGAATAAATTAATCATTCAATCGCCTATTATAAACGCCCCTAATAAATTAACTGCTACCGGAAAAACAGTTCGTATTGAACACCCAAACAACAAAGCTGTTATTTATTATACTTTAGATGGAAGTGAACCAAGTATAAATTCAATAAAATATACGGGTGCTTTTAATTGTGACTCAACTACCACTATTAAGGCCAAGGCATATGTAAATAACGAAAGCAGCACAACAACAACTTGTAGATTATACAAAAAGCCAAATAACTGGAAAATTAATATACAAAGCTCTTACAATAAACAATATGACGCTGGTGGCGATGATGGCCTTTTAGATGGGCAACACGGAACTACTAACTGGAGAAGTGGCGGCTGGCAGGGGTATCAAGGTCAAGATTTTAACTGTATTGTAGATTTGGGAACTATTATGCCTATTAAACTTATTAATTCGAGCTATTTACAAGACACCAGATCTTGGATTATTTATCCCAAAAAAGTAGAATATCAGATTTCAGAAGATGGTATAAACTATACAACATATGGTGCTGTGGAAAACGGAGTAGCTGCGGATGATTATGATTTACAAATGCGTACGTTTTATATAAGCGATTCGAAAAATACAAATGCTAGATTTATAAAAATAAAAGCGACCAATTTTGGTAAATTACCAGACTGGCACCAAGGAAAAGGGGGCGATGCGTTTATATTTATTGATGAAATTGAGGTAAGATAAATAGGTTTTATCAAAAAATAATTTTTATTTAGCGTAATGATCCGAATTGCCTTATTTTTTATTTTTATCTCCTTTACTTCTGTTGCTCAAGTAACAATTAAAACAGGTATTTGGCGTGGTTCCCTTTTATTAAATCCCGAAAAACAAATAGAACTTCCTTTTAATTTCGAAATTAAAAGTTTAAAAGGTAAGCTTACTATAATTATTCATAACGCACAAGAACGCATTTTAATTGAAGAAACTAGTGTTAGTAAAGATTCTTTAAATTTTAAAATGCCCATTTTTGATACTGAATTTAAAACTCAAATTGTTGGCGATAGTATTATTAAAGGCTTTTGGATTAATCATACAAAAAAAGAAAACAATACCATTGCATTTTCTGCACAGTATGGCAATCATCAACGATTTATTGTTCCAGTAGAAAAACCAAGTAATTTTTATGATGGAAGATGGGAATGTACCTTTAGTAAAGGAACTGCAGATAGTAGTAAAGCTATAGGTATTTTTAAACACCTTACAAATTCATCTGTAGTTGAAGGGACATTTTTAACTGAAACTGGAGATTATCGTTTTTTAGAAGGAACTGAAAATAATGGAAAATTATATTTAAGCTGCTTTGATGGTTCACATGCTTTTTTATTTGTGGCTGAACATAATGGCACCGAAATTACCAAAGGCGATTTTTATTCAGGTTCTTCATGGCACGAGAGTTGGGAAGCAAAACGTAATGACCACTTTGAATTACACGATCCAGAAAGTTTAACTTATTTAAAAAATCCTAACGAAAAAATTGACTTTGTTTTTTATAATACCAAAAATCAAAAAGTAAGTTTAAGCGATGCTAAATACAAAAACAAAGTAGTGATTGTTCAAATTATGGGAAGCTGGTGCCCAAATTGTATGGACGAAAGTGCTTATTTGTCGAAGGTTTACAAACAATACAATAAAAAAGGATTAGAAATTATTGCCCTAGCCTACGAAAGAACATCGGATGCCGAACGTGCCAAAACTAATTTAATGCGCTTAAGTAAACGTTTTAATATTGGCTACGATATTTTACTCACTGGTTTAACAGGCAAAGAAAAAGCCTCAGAAAGTTTACCGTTCTTAAATGGTATTATGGCTTTCCCTACTACCATTTTCTTAGATAAAAACCATCAAGTAAAATCAGTTTACACTGGCTTTAGTGGCCCTGCTACAGGTAAGGCATACGAAGACTACACGATTAAAACTGAAAAGCTATTAAACGAATTACTTTCTAGGAAGTAAGGATTTAGTAAAATAAATTATTATCGGGGATGTCATTTTTTCTTTGGAAGTTTATATCCGATCAGTGTTCTCTGCTTTTTAATTTCTTTTTTTGCCAACAATTCATCTAAATACTGAAATACTAATTCGATATTTTTATCATGATTAGTTATTTTTTTCTTAATATATTCTATTTCAAGTCTCAACTCTGAATTATTTAAAATCATTTTACGTAAAGCAACAAAAGCTCTCATCACAGCAATATTAATTTCTCTAGCTTTCTTACTTTTTAAAACGCTTGATAACATTGCTACACCTGTTTCAGTAAAAGCAAATGGAAATGCTCCTCCTAAAGATTGTTTGGAAGGTATCACATTTTGTGATACCATAACCTTAACCTCTTCATCTGTGAGCTGAAACACAAAATCATCCGGGAATCTTTCTAAATTTCTTTTTACTTGTTGTCTTAAGGCTATTGGCT
>JBBIUW010000103.1:0-7864 GCA_037440045.1 Sphingobacteriaceae bacterium | reverse complement strand
AGTTTTGGTAAAGCCGAAGTAGCACAAAACTATTATATGAGCATCATCAACAATTCAAGTAGTGATGGGATTTTAAAATACCAAAATACGAATACGCCAATTGACGGTGCAGTTCTTCACTCTCAATTTAAATTAAATGATGCTGTGTTTATGGCTATGGATGGCCCTGGAGAACATCATTACACGTTTAGTCCTGCTACCTCTTTTGTGATTGAATGTGAAACACAAGAAGAAATAGATTACTACTGGGCCAAATTAGGTGAAGGTGGAAAATACAATATGTGCGGTTGGTTAGATGATAAATATGGTATTAGTTGGCAGGTAGTACCAAAAATATTAGGCCAATTAATGGGTAATCCTGATAAAGCGCCTAAGGTTGTTGAAGCATTTTTAAAAATGAAAAAGTTTGATATTGAGGCATTATTGAACGCTTAAATATTCTTCAAATGTAATATGACTACTAAACAACAAACATTAAGAACTTGTAGCAAAGGTCATAAATACTATAAAAGTAGTGACTGTCCAACCTGCCCTGTTTGCGAAACTGAACAAAAACCAAAAGACAGTTTTTTATCTTTAATAAGTGCTCCTGCCAGAAGAGCTTTAGAAAGAGAAAATATTAAAACATTGCAAGACCTTTGTAAATGGACAGAAGAAGAGTTGCTTCAACTTCATGGTTTAGGACCAAGTAGCATACCAAAACTCAAACATGTTCTTGCAGCAAACAATCTATTGTTAAAGAAACAGTAAAAGTAATAATGTGAAATTATCTTAAATCATTTTTAAGTTTTTGAAGATGTGTACTTATAGTTTTATCTTTAATAAAACTAAATATAAGAATGAATAAACTAATTACTCTCCTATTTTTTATACCACTATTTACTTTAGGACAATCTAAAACTTTTCCAACTAAAACAGATTTAACAAAAGTATATACTCAAGCTATTTCCGACTTTATAAAGAGTGCCAACAACAAAAACAAAACTGCATTCGATACTCTATACTTTGGTAAACGTAAAAATGGACAACCCGATGATTTCCCTGATATCATTTTACCTAAAGTAATTGAAAATACTTCAATTCAATTAGTATCGCCTGAAGCAGGGGCTAAAAAACAAAAAGCAAATAACTCAAGAGTTTACATTAATTTGATTGGCTGGGTTGAAAAAGACAACATCGAATTTATTTTTGTTGTGTTTTCAAATGGATTCGTTCATCAATATGACTATCACCTTCACTATAGTTACAACACTACGCTGAAAGAATTTAAACTTATAAATATCGAATTTAAAGGCCCTCCATTTGACAAATAAAAAATCACATAAAGCAACTAAACTAAAAACTCCCTCAAATGAGGGAGTTTTTTATATCAATAATTTATTTCTTATTATCAATCCATTTTCTAGCATTAACAAATGCTTCTATCCATGGAGAAACAACATCTTTATGCTCTCTGTCAGGGTAATTTGCCCAATTCCAAGGAAAGATAGAACGTTCAATGTGTGGCATCATTACTAAATGGCGTCCTGTTTTATCACACATCATTGCTGTATTAAAATCAGAACCATTTGGATTTGCAGGGTAAGCATCATAAGCATACTTAGCCACAATACTATACTCATTTTCTGCTTTTGGTAATTTGAATTTACCTTCACCATGCGAAATCCAAACTCCTAACGTTGTACCTTCTAAAGTTGATAACATCACTGAATTATTTTTTTGCACTTTAACCGATGTAAATCCACTCTCGTGTTTTTGCGATGTATTGTGGTGCATTTTTCCATGAACATCATGTTCAGGATTTATTAATTCTAATTCCATTAATAACTGACAACCATTACAAATACCCACAGATAAAGTATCTTCACGCTTAAAGAAATTTCTTAAAGCAGTATTTGCTTTTTCATTATACAAGAATGCACCTGCCCAACCTTTAGCAGAACCTAACACATCTGAATTTGAAAAACCTCCTACAGCACCTATAAACTGAATATCTTCTAAAGTCTCTCTTCCCGAAATTAAATCCGTCATATGAACATCCTTCACATCAAAGCCTGCTAAATACATAGCATTAGCCATTTCACGTTCCGAGTTACTTCCTTTCTCACGAATGATAGCTGCTTTAGGACGAGGCTTCGAAGAATCAATAACAGGAGCTTTGCCATCAAAATGCGTTGGGAAAGTAAATTGTAAAGGTTGATTTTTAAAATTGTTATAACGCTCTTGCGCCATTCCATTTTTAGTTTGTTTTGAATCTAAAAGGAATGATGTTTTATACCAAGTATCTCTTGTTTCAGATACGTTAAATGTAAAAGTATCTGCATTATTTTTAATAGTTACTACATTGCCTTCAACAACAGTTCCTATTTTAAATACCTCAATAGTATGTTTTGCAAACTCTGCTTCAACAGAAGCATCTGCTTGAAAAACTACAGCAATGTTTTCGTTAAATAATGCTTTTACAGAATCACTTTCATTTAAAGCTGATAAATCATAATTTGCACCTACATTAACATCTGCAAAACATAATTCTAACAAAGTAGTAATTAAACCACCGCTACCAACATCATGTCCTGCATGTATTTTACGGTCTTTAATTAAATCTTGTAACACATTAAATGCTTTCTTAAAGAAAGCTGCATCTTTAATTGTTGGAACATTCGTCCCAATTTTATTTAATACTTGTGCAAATGATGTTCCTCCTAATTTAAATGCATCTTGTGATAAGTTGATGTAATAAATATTTCCACCATTACGTTTTAAAACAGGTTCAACAACTTTAGTAATATTTGAACAATTTCCGGCTGCTGATATTATTACCGTTCCAGGAGCAATTACCTCATCGTTAGGATATTTTTGTTTCATAGACAAAGAATCTTTTCCAGTTGGAATATTGATTCCTAATTCAATCGCAAAATCCGAACAAGCTTGCACTGCTTCGTATAAACGAGCATCTTCACCTTCGTTCTTGCAGGCCCACATCCAGTTAGCTGATAAAGACACCGATTGTAATCCATCTTTTAACGGTGCCCAAACGATATTAGATAAAGATTCTGCGATAGCAGTTCTTGAACCTGCTGCAGGGTTTACTAAAGCAGAAATTGGTGAGTGACCAATAGTAGTAGCAATACCTTCCTTACCTTTATAATCTAAAGCCATTACACCCACATTGTTTAATGGTAAATGTAACGGTCCACAATTTTGTTGTTTAGCAACTCTACCTCCCACACAACGGTCAACTTTGTTTGTTAACCAATCCTTACAAGCTACAGCTTCTAATTGCAATACCTGATTTAGATATGAAGGAATATTTGAAGTTGAATATGTTAACTCTGAATAATTTGTTTTAACGGTTTTATCCGTCATAATTGTTTTTGGAGAGCTTCCAAAGAAATCCTCCAAAGCGTAATCCATTGGTTTTAAACCTGTGGTTTTTGATTGAAAAGTAAAACGATGATCATTAGTCACATCTCCAACTTGATACATTGGAGAACGTTCACGATCAGCAATACGCTTTAGGGTATCGATATCTTTTTCACCAATCACTAAGCCCATACGCTCTTGCGATTCGTTACCAATAATTTCTTTTGCAGATAAAGTTGGATCGCCAACTGGTAATTTGTCCAAATCAATTAAACCACCAGTAGCTTCTACTAATTCTGACAAACAATTTAAATGCCCACCAGCACCATGATCATGTATTGAAACAATAGGATTATTGTCGCTTTCTACTAAACCACGCACCGCATTAGCTGCTCGTTTTTGCATTTCAGGATTTGAACGTTGAATGGCATTTAATTCGATGCCAGAACCAAAAGCTCCAGTATCTGCTGATGATACAGCTGCACCACCCATACCAATACGATAATTTTCTCCACCTAAAATTACAATCTTATCGCCAGCTTTTGGAGTATGTTTAATGGCTTGATTTAATTTACCATAACCAATTCCACCAGCTTGCATAATTACTTTATCGTAACCAATCTTGCGATTATTTTCTTCGTGCTCAAAAGTTAATACAGATCCCGTAATTAATGGCTGACCAAATTTATTTCCAAAATCAGAAGCACCGTTAGATGCTTTGATTAAAATATCCATCGGTGTTTGATACAACCATTGACGTTCTTTCATACCAGCTTCCCACTCTCTTCCTTTCTCTAAACGTGAATATGACGTCATATAAACTGCTGTTCCTGCTAATGGTAAAGAACCTTGTCCTCCTGCCAAACGATCACGAATCTCTCCGCCGGAACCCGTTGCCGCTCCATTAAATGGCTCAACGGTTGTTGGAAAATTATGTGTTTCTGCTTTTAAAGACAAAACAGATTCGAACTCTTTTTCTTCATAAAAATCAGGTTTATCAGCACTTTTAGGAGCAAACTGTGTAACCTTAGGCCCCTTAACAAATGCTACATTATCTTTATAAGCAGAAACAATATCATTAGGATTTGTTTCAGATGTTTTCTTAATTAATTTAAATAAAGACGTAGGCTTTGTTTCTCCATCAATCACAAAAGTTCCATTAAAAATCTTATGGCGACAGTGTTCTGAATTTGCTTGAGAGAAAGCAAAAATTTCAGAGTCGGTTAATTTGCGTCCCAACTTAGTAGATAAATTATTCAAGTAATCTACTTCTTCTCCGCTTAATGCTAAGCCTTCTGATTTATTATATGCGGCAATGTCCGTAATTTCTAAAATTGGTTCAGGCTTAATATTAATGGTGTAAATCTCTTGATTTAATTCGCTATACTTTTGCGAAAGCATAGGGTCGAATGTTGTGACCCCGATAGCTATCGGGGCAGCTGCAACTTTTTCAAACTCTTCAATACGAACAATTCCTTCAATCCCCATATTTTGGGTAATTTCTACAGCATTTGTGCTCCAAGGTGTAATCATTGCTGCACGAGGACCAACAAAAAAATCCGTTAATACGGTTTTTTCTATTTTATGGGTGCCGCCAAATAGCCAGTTTAATTTTTGAACGTCTTCTGATGAAATAGAATCTTGTGCTTGAACTGCAAAAACAGTATTGGATTGGTTTCCGAAGAAATGAATCATAAGGTTTGTTTGAGTGGGTTGTTTTTGAAAGTGCAAAGTTAATGTTATAAAAGAAAATTGCCAATTAGCCAAGTATTATTTATCCCCATTATTCAATAGATTTAAACAAAAAAGGCTCGGATAATTCCGAGCCTTTAAAATAATATTTAATAGTTTATTTGCCACCGCGTCCCATCGATTTCAATTCTTCCATTGTCATCATTTTGCATCCCTCTGTTGACAAGATAAATTTATCATCACTTACTGGATCAATAGAAACTTCTTTAGCAACCAATTTAGATTTAAACCCGTTTCGGAAAGAAACATACTCAAATGGCACACCTTTCAATCCTTTGATTTCTCCTTTTGTTTTTCCATCTTTATCTAAGTAGTTAAATTTATCAGAATACCATACATCAAATTTTTCTTCTTTTTTATCTTTACCTACAATCATTGTTACAATGGCTTTTTTACACTCATAACCTGCAATAGTTTTGGTTTCGTTAGTGTATTCTATTTTCGGGTCAGCTTGTTTTTCTTTTTGCTTAGCTTCTTCCTTTTCCATTTCTTCTTTTGTTTGTTTTACAGCCATTTTATTACCCATAGCTTCAATTACTAAAGTTAAGCCTTTATCATCTATAGCTGCTTGTTGAGACATCATCATTGTAGACACTTCAAGTAAAGATTTATTATCCTTAAAAGTAATTTTAAGTTCCATATCTCCCATCATAGCAGCTTGCTCAGCAGGCACACCATCCATAGTCATATTATAAGTTATAGAACCTTCTTTAATTTGTGCATTTAATGATAATGCTGATAATGCAACAACAGCTAACGTAGAGAATAATTTTTTCATGTGTTTTAAAATTTATTTTTGTGTGCTTTCGTTTTTCAATTGATATGCCAATTTACAATTTTGAACCTTCATGATTGTGAAAATATGCTAAATGGTAAAATGAATTGATGAATTGTAATGAAACGAGGACAATTTTAACATGCCTAGCGTAGAAAACTACTTTTGAATATCTTCAAACAGCTTCTCCATTTCAGGACGAGTCACTATTTTATAAAAAGCTGGCACTTCAAATGTATCATCTTTTACTTCCTCTTTTTTAACAGCTGTTGCTGTAAAGCACATTTCTAATCCTAATTTTTTTAAACGGTATTGCATTAACATACCCTTTAATTGTTTATAAGGACCAATGTTGTTGATACTATCTAAGCCAAGTTCATCTGTATAATAAACATCAAAACTCTCACTCGGGTTATTGACATAAGTTGCTTTTACTTTTTTGCAATTATACCCAGCAATTTTTTTAGTTCCCTTTACTTCTTCAAGTTTTAATTCGTAATCTTTATTTTCTTTTACTAAATCTGCTTCAGTTTGAATACAGGCATTTTTAATATCCATAAACTTAACCATTTGGGTTAACGTTTTTTTAGATGGATCGCTAATAAAAATAGTATTAAAAATACCCATTGTACTCATTTCTACCTGCAATCTGTTTCCTTTAAATTTTACTGTAGCAGAGCCAGGAGCTAATCCTGCCATTGGATGAGACTGATCAACCACCTCAGCATTATATTCAATAACACCTTCTGTTAAAGCGTTCTCAGATTTTTTTGCTCCTCCACAAGAAATAAGAGACAGCATTAAAACAACAAATGAAATATATAATATGCGTTTAATTGTTATCAAAGGATAAGTTAAAGAAATCGAAAGATAATCATTTGAATTAAATCGACAAATTAATATCCTAAAATTTTTAACATCGATTTGTAGCTTTGTTCTTTCGCAAACAATTTAGTTGTTATCTCTCCTTTATCATCTTTATCAATCAATACATGTTTTGGGGCTGGAACTAAACAATGTTGTGTACCTCCATAACCACTTAAAGCCTCTTGATAAGCGCCTGTATGGAAAAATCCTATATATAAAGGTTGTTTATCAGTTTTTTCAACTTTTGGTAAAAAAACCTGATTAGTATGTGCTTCGCTGTTGTAATAATCCATACTATCACAAGTAATTCCACCCAAGTTTACCGGTACATATGGTTTATCCCAATTATTAACTGCTAATAATATAAAACGCTGATTAATTCCCCAAGTATCGGGTAAAGTAGTAATAAAAGAACTATCAATCATATACCATTGCTCCCTGTCATTTTGTTGTTTCTGGTCAATAACAGAATAAAGCGTTGCTCCACTTTCTCCTACTGTAAACGAACCAAACTCTGTAAATATGTTAGGTTCATCAATTTCGTGTTGAGTACAATAAGTTTTAATTTGTGAAACAATCTCTTCAACCATGTATTCAAAATTGTATTCAAACCCCAAGGAAGTACGTATTGGCATACCACCTCCAATGTTTAATGAATCAAGGGTCGGACAAATCTTTTTTAATTCTTTATATATATTTAAACATTTGTTTAATTCTGTCCAATAATAAATTGTATCCTTAATTCCATTATTAATAAAGAAATGCAAAAGTTTAAGTTCAAATTTAGGATTGTTCTGGATTTTTTGCTTGTATAAGTCAATTATCTCACTGTAACGCACCCCAAGTCGAGAAGAATAGAATGCAAATGAAGGTTCTTCTTCAGTACTAATACGTATTCCGAGTTGACATTTAGGCACTTTTACATTCTTTTTATAATGCTCAAACTCATCTAAATGATCTAGAACTGGAATCACATTATATCCATCATTTAACAACTCTGAGATATATTGTTTGTAGTTTGTCTTCTTATATCCGTTACATATTATATATGTATCCTTGGTAATCATTTTCTTTTTAATTTGCTCACGAATAATTTGAATATCGTAT
>JBBIUW010000102.1:0-8072 GCA_037440045.1 Sphingobacteriaceae bacterium | reverse complement strand
AATTGGGACATGTGCTCCTATTACAGCAACAATTCCTTGTACAAGTTGGTATTCATCAACAACACCTGGAACTATAACTGCAACAGTACCAACTGTTGCAAACGGAATTTATTATTTGTTAGTTAAACATAGTTCCATAGCTTTTGCCAATAGTTCTCAGCCAACTGTTAGCGTTTTAAATACACCTTCAACTCCAACAGTTACTGCAGGTGGTTCAACGGCAATTTGTCCAAGTTCATCAGTAGTTCTTACTTCAACTGGAACTGGCCCATATTCTTGGAATTCAGGACAAAATGCCTCAAGTATAACAGTTTCAACACCAGGAACTTATTTTGTAACTGAATCCAATACCTGTGGCTCAAAAAATTCAAATACTGTAACTATAACAAGTTTATCATTACCATCAATTAGTATTTCTTCTCCAACAGTTGGTTGTGGTTATGTCCCTTTAAGTTCAACAGCATCAAATTATAACTCAATTAATTGGAGTAATGGACAAAACGGAACTTCTGCATCGGCAAATTCTACTGGTTCTTATTATGCAACAGCTGTAAATTCTTGTGGTTCTACAGTTTCAAATACTGTTTCAGTAACAGTTAATCCATTACCAATTATGACTTTAACATCTACAAGTTCTTCAATTTGTGTTGGTCAATCTGACACATTAGTTGTGAGTGGAGCTAATTCATACTCTTGGAATAATGGCTCAACAAATGATACAATTATTTTAGCTCCAACTTCTAATTCTACTTATACAGTTATCGGAACAGGAACAAATGGTTGTTCAAAAGTATCTACAATATCAATTGTGGTTAATCAGTTGCCAAACGTAGGAATTACTTCAAATATTCCAGTAGTTTGCCCTAAAGCATCTTTTAGTTTAACGGCTTCAGGTGCTAATACATATTCATGGAACACTGGTGCTAATACAAGTGTAATTTCAACATCTGCAGATTCAACAATTATTTATACTGTTGTTGGTACAAGTCTATCAGGTTGTTCTAAAACAGCTACAATTCAGGTATCTGTTTATCCCAATTATGCTCCGGTAATTAGTACAAGTGAATCTCTGTTGTGTGTTGGTCAAACTGCAATTTTAACAGCAACTCCTGAATATCCATGGTTAATTAATTCATATTCTTGGAACACTGGCGCTAATACAAACACTGTTTCCGTGTCGCCGTCTACTAATACAACTTATACCTTAATTGCAACCGATGTTAATTTTTGTACTTACACTATGAATTTTACTCAAAATGTTTCAATATGTAGTGGAGTAAAAGAAGTTGAATCACTATCGAATTTAGAATTATTTCCAAATCCAAACAATGGTTCTTTTCATGTAAAGCTAGATAACTTTAAAGATTCTGGAGATTTAATAATTATTAATTCATCAGGTAAATCTATATTAAATAAAAAAATAAATAATGAAACAAGTAGAATTAATATAGAAAATTATGGTTCAGGAATATATTTTTACATAATAACTTTTGAAAATAATTTAAAGTATACTGGAAAGATTATAGTAAACTAAAATTTTTTATAAATCAGTTTTTTACCACTTAAAAAAGGTTTGCCAAATTATCTAGAAGATAATTTCTGGTAAACCTTTTTACGTAAATAACCTCTTGCTAATTCTTTAAATTCATTGTACTCTATGATTTTGAATGCTTATTTTGATTTACTCCATCAGATAAATAATCATCAATACTCTAAATAAATTTTTTAAATTCTTAAAAGTCCTTTATAAAATATTTTACTCATTATAATATATATTTTTCTTATTTATTAATTGCTTCGTTTAATAAATCACCTGGTGCTAGATTTAGTGCCTTACCCAAAGCAATAAGTATATGCAGGGTTGATGCAAATGACTGCGACTAAAATATTTTAGTTCGCCAGTAAAAACAATAATTTTACCAGTTAAAGGCGATTTTTTTATCATTGTTGTCTTCTCTTCTAAATTTAAACCCGCTTCTCTTAGTTTTTTAATATGCTTTCCAAATCTTTTTATCTGGGTTGGATATTTTTTCATACTCAAATATACAATTCTCCATGAGATAATACGACATAAGTGTCGGATTATTATCATTTAAATTAATTGATAATCAAATATATAGGAAAATAATTTCACTTATTTGCAACAACACGACACATGTGTCGTTTAATCAAATAAGAAACAAAACAATTATAAAATGAAAAAAGAAAAAGTAAAGAATAAATATCAACGAGTGTATTCAGGATTACCAGATTGATAAACGAAAACCAATAGATGAATTCAATAACAATAAATAAAATATAATAAATATGAAAAAGGAACATATCAGAGAACAAAGGCTCAAAGAGTTTTCGGAGCATTTAAAAACAGGAGAACTATATGGCGTAAACAGATATAATAAGTTTTTTAAAAAAGTATTACAAGAAAACAATATTGAAAATGATAAGGATATTGAGAAAAATGAGCCAATATTTTTAATGCCAGTATTTGAACTACCATACATTTTTGATTCATGGGTGTTTAATAAATATGGTTTACCAGTATATATTGAAAACAAAGAGCAAGATACAATCATCTCGTTTATGCAGTTTTTCTTTATAAATACTACTCAATTTAGACATCTATTTATAAAAAACTGGCAACTAGTTGATTTATACGGAGGCAATGAATTAACTGATGAATCAAATCCTGCAGACCTTGCCAAAAACATAGATGCACTTATTACAAATATCAATCATTATTCAGCATTAGACTCATTTAATTACAAAATTTATTTAAACTAAAAAAATGAAAAATACAAAACCACATGTTGGAAGACTTATTAAGTTTGGCCAACACATCGGGAAAGGTTTCCTAAAACAAGCTTTATTAATTAATAATCTGAAATATAAAGCCGGTAAAGCAGATTGCATGATTGAACATTTTGATTGGGCTTTGAAGCAGCTTCCTCAAATTGATTTAAAGCATTGGAGATATCATCAAGATGGAACACCTTATTTAGTTACTCATCCGGGTTTAAATTCAATAACTGCATCTGCTGTATATTTTAACCTAGATGTTGACCAGCTATTTCATTTGTTCGTGCCGGGATATCAAGACCCAAATTTTGGCGAAGCACTTAATGTAAACACAGACCCAAGTGAGTTGGCTTTAAATATTAACCGCTTTGCAGAGTATTTTATGCCTGATGAAGATGAACAAATATGTAACGTGATATCACTTAAAAAAGGAAAAAAAGTAAAAAAATTCAAACTTAAAAATGTAGCATAATATGAAAACAGAAACAAAAATAACTTGCCCTGACTGTGGCACCGAAATAGATGTAAATCAAATTGTTTACAACAGTATATCCGATGAAGTAAAAAAAGATTTCGCAAAAAGATTTGGAGACGAAAAAAAGGAAATCGAGAAAAAACTTCGTAAACAAATTACTGATGAAACAAGTAGTGAATTAATTCTACTTAAAAATGAATTAACTGAAAAAGTAGAACAAGTTAAAGAGCTTAATAGGACAAAAGCTGAGTTAGAAAGAGCTAAAAGAGAAAAGGAAGAATTAAGAGATAAAATTGAAGCTGAATCTGAAATGAAGTTTTCAAAAATGTTGAACAATGAAAGGGACAAAATAAAGAGAGAAGTTGATGATAAAAATCAAATGAAGGTTGCTGAAAAAGAGATGGTAATTGAACAACTAAAAAATCAGTTAAGAGAGGCTCAACGTAAAGCTGAACAAGGCTCTATGCAATTGCAAGGTGAAGCTCAAGAGATTTTGATAGAGAACTATTTAAGAGAAAACTTTGCCCTTGATGAAATACAAGAAATAAAAAAGGGAGCTAGAGGAGCCGATTGTCTTCAGATAATAAACACTAGAACACATGAAAATTGTGGAGGTATCTACTATGAAAGTAAGAATACCAAGGAGTTTGCAAATGGCTGGATTGAGAAGTTTAAAGACGACATGAGAGCAAAAGGTGCTGGTACAGGTGTTCTTATTACAGAAGTTTATCCAAAGGGAATTGATAGGATGTTTCAAAGAGATGGTATATGGATTTGTAGTGTTGATGAATTCAAAGGCTTATGTTTTGTATTAAGGGAATCAATAATTACACTTCACCAATATTCAATTAGTCAGGAAAACAAAGGTGAAAAGATGCAAATGTTATATGATTATTTAACAGGTTCAGAATTTAAGTTGTCTATTGAGGCTTTAGTTGAGAGCTTTATGCAAATGAACTCAGATTTGGATAAAGAAATGGTTGCAATGCAGGGATTGTGGAAGAAAAGAAAAAAGCAACTTGAAAAAATTCTATTAAATACAAATCATATGTTCTCTTCTGTAAAAGGGATTGCTGGTGAATCAGTATCATCGATAAAGCTATTGGAAATACCTAAAAATGAAGAATAATGGAAAATAATGGAATAAACACTAAACAACTTTTAAGGTTTGCTCAGCATCTTAAAAGTAAAGAGTTAAATAGCTCATACATTCCTCCTGAATTTATTACTAATAATGGAATTAACCTAATACATGGCGACAATGGACACTATCATCAAATATTTCCATTTATTGTAAAAGAACTGCCAAAGGTTTTTACTCAATGAATAATCAACGATTTGGGTTATATAACTTATAAGCCCGACCCCGGACAGCAAAGCACATATTCATTATTAGAGTTTTTCAGACTACCCGCATACCCAATGCTTCATTGTTTTGCTTGTAATAAACAAGATACAGAAATGTATGGTGGAAATATCCTAACAATAAATGCTTTTCCAAAAGATATAGCCAATAACATTTACGGATTATTAGAAAGTTATTCTTATAGCTCGGAACAAGAATATAGTTTATCTATTAGGAGAGTCATTGTAGAAAAAGTAATCATTATAAAACAGTAAAAACATGAGAAATTTAAAGGAAACATTTTTTAGGCTATTGATTATGATGGAGCATTTAGAAAAGGGAAATATGTTTTTTGACTATTCTTGGTATTACAATACTGTTAACGAGACTAATGATTTAAATAGTAGTAAGTGTATTGAACATAACTACAATGAAGTTCCCCCTTTCATTTACAGAGAACTCCCAAAACTTTTCATCGATTGAGAAGAGATTTCATTTGGTGTTATCAGATATACAAAAAGAAAAGACCTATCAGAAGATGAAGCTTTAAGATTCTTTTTGGGTATTAACATCAAAGAATTTAATCATCTATTTAGACCTAATAGTCAAAGAGATGAATATGGGGGCTTGGTATTAAATTCTAATTCAACACCCCAACAAATTTCAAAAAACATTGAAATATTTCTAACTAAACAGTTGGAGATACATTCATCCAATTCAGGAAATAACCCTACTTATTGACGTAAATCAAATCTGTAACACAGTTCTGAAATAATTCATATAGTGTAATAGATTCTCTAACTACTGAATATAAACAAGGCGCCAATTTGTAACACGTATCTGGAGAAAATTGTATAGTGTAGTATTAACAATTTAAAATTTAAAAAAATGGAAAATTTAAAATCAATAAAGCAATTACTTGTTCAATTAATAGAATCTACAGAGTCAAAGTTAATCGAACTTCAGAATATTAAAATAGGTATTACAAATGTTCTTTCACTTGACGCTACTTCTATTGACAAAAATGAAGAAGTAATAGTTATCCCAAAAAACTCAAAAGATTGAAATAGTGAAGTTTCGCAAGAAGTATCTGATGAATACCCTATCAATGGAGAGAATAGTAAAAAACTTCGATACATACTTAACAAGTATAATAAGGTAATGTCATTTACAGATTTTGAAAAAGCAATAAGACAATTTGAGAAAGAAACTCCTGAAATATTAATATTTAAACTCGATAGAACATTAAGAGGATTAACTATTCCTGAAAAAGCTGAGTGAACTTACTTTAAGTTTAAAGGAAGCAAATTGAAATTCTACACTAAACCTGAATGGAGAACAGATGATAAAAAATATATCAGACCTGAGTTCCTTCCAGATACGTCACAAATTAAAGATGTTCCCCCTGAATTTGTGGGGCCAAATTATATTATATGGCACCGCGATAAATGAACAATTGAATTACCAAATACTTTATTAATGAATTAAAATTAGAAATATGACAAATATAAAATTTGCTTTAAAAGCTATAGAATCAGAAATAGAATTAACACAAAAGAGGATTCAAATTTTGAATCAAGTTATGGAAAATTTGAATTCTCTTGATACAATAGAACCGATTCAATTAAATAATAACTCTAATATATTAATTGAAACGTCGAATAATACAAAAATGTCAAATAGAATTAACCCTGAAGAGTTCAAAGACTACCCATTTAACAAACGATTTTTTGAAAAGTTAGATTATTTAGATAAGAAATTTCCCAAAGCCTGGAAAATGAAGAATAGGATTGAACTAATGATTCAAATCGAGGGTGAAGAATGCAGAGCTAAAATATATGATAATATTTCGCAAAAGCTAAAGGAGTTGGTTAAAATGGGGTTTTATATTGGAGCAAAATATCATAACGATAACAAATGCTATTTTTATTGCAGACCTGAATGGATAAATGATGAAGGTGTAAAATGTATTAAACCAGAATACAAACCCGATAATACAGACTTTGGGTTAATGCCTGAAAGTAAAAGGAGAGATGAATTAATTACTTGGGTTATTGGCGAAGATTTAATAAAAAAATAAATCGAATTAAACGAACTCGGTATTTAAAATACCGAGTTCGTTTATATAACAACCTGTTTTTTCTGACTCTAAATCTTATAGTATTGATAACAGTACTATAAAAAAACGAAAATAATTTCCTAAAAATATAAATGTAAAAATGTCAAAAATGAAGCTCATAATTAACGAAGGAAACCCCAATGGTGGGGCTGACTTGGTTATTAAGATGCTTCAGGAAAAAAATATCATTGGTTTATTCAATGATAAATTAGGGCCACGTTCACCACGTGCTAAATATTCTTATGGCGAAGGAATTGTTTCTTGGTATGTATCTAAATGTTGTGGAGCTAGGAGAATTGAAAATATGTATGATTATCAATATGATTTAAAAAAACATTTAAAACTTAATTTAGGAATGTCTCCTGACTCTTTATTATATATGCTCAAAGAATTGGCAGTCAAAAGTACTTACATAAAAAAAAGAAATATTACAGAAAATCTCGCAAAAAAAATTGAAAAAGGTAAAGGATTTGATTTTCATCAAATAAATGTAAATCCAATTATGTGTGATTTATTAATCGATACAGCACTAGAACTTGGATTGTTAAACAAAACGAAAAGCTACATACTTGATTTCGATGTAAGCGAAATTGTAAACAAGATTAAAGATAGTAGAGCTTTTTATAAAGGAAATGGAAAAACAGCTTATGCACCAGCTGCAGCTATGATTGAAAACATACCAGTATACATTGAAAATAGAAATGGAGATTCTAATGCCTCATTTAATTTACCACAGACTATAGAAAAAATAATTTATTTGTTAAAATCTAAGGGGATTAATATTTCAATAATTAGAATTGATTCCGCCGCATTTAGTAAAGAGTTTACTGACCTCATAAATAAATTAGGACTTAAATATGTTACTAGAGCAAAGTCTATATCCGTAAATAATCAAAAAAAGTTCATTAGAAATTGGGAAGAAACTGCAATTAAAAAATTAACTAATGATGTTGGAGATACAGTTTTTGAATTCGGTGAATACGAAACTAGAATGATTATAAAAAAAGTTTATGTATCCAAAACTAATAACGTTAAATATTGGGGTATTATTACTAATGACTTTGAAAGTTCAAACAAGGATATTTTAGATTTATATGCTTTAAGAGGGGATGCTGAAAACTTATTTAGTTCATTAAATGAATTTGGATGGAACTTGCCTCCAATGCGTACCTTTGAGAATAATACTGTTTTCTTATACATAACGGCATTATGTTACATTCTTTTTAGATTTACTACTAAATTAATTTCTGAAAAGTTTCCAAAAATAAAGGGTACTTCAAAATTGAAAACATTTACTGATAAATTTATCCGAGTAATAACCTATTGGGTAAAAGGTA
>JBBIUW010000101.1:0-8075 GCA_037440045.1 Sphingobacteriaceae bacterium | reverse complement strand
CTCGTTGCCGGAGGTTCACCGCACAATTACCGTGCCGGCGCAGGCATCATTTTGGAGAAAGCTGCTCGCGTTTTCGGGCCCGGGATTTCTTGTCGCAGTTGGCTACATGGATCCAGGAAACTGGGCCACTGACATTGAAGGAGGAAGTAAATATGGTTACAGTTTAATTTGGGTTTTAGTAATGAGTAATTTAATTGCTTTATTACTACAAAGTCATTGTGTGCGTTTAGGCGTTGTTTCTGGCAGAGACTTAGCTCAAGCATCAAAAGACCACTATTCAAAATTTATAAATTATTTTTTATATGTCTTAGCAGAGATTGCCATTGCCGCTTGTGATTTAGCCGAAGTGGTTGGTATGGCTATTGGGATTCATTTGTTGTTTCCTTCCATTTCTATTTTAGGAGGTGTTTGTATTACAGTACTAGATAGCTTTGTGCTATTATTTTTGTTAAATGCAGGTATCAAAAAATTGGAAGCCTTTATTATTTCATTAGTTGCAATTATAGGCGTGTCTTTTTTTATTCAATTGGTAATTGCAAAACCTGATGTTGTTGAAATTTCAAAAGGTTTGATTCCTGGATTTACTAATGAAAATGCCTTATATATAGCAATAGGTATTATAGGCGCCACAGTAATGCCTCATAATTTATATTTGCATTCATCGTTAGTTCAAACCCGACAATTTGAAAGAACTCCAACAGAAATAAAAAAAGCCATTCGTTTTAATATTATTGATAGTGCTGTTGCTTTAAATTTAGCTTTGTTTGTTAATGCAGCTATTTTAATTATAGCAGCTACAACATTTTTTAATACAGGTGTAGAAGTTTCTGAAATACAAGACGCACATAAAATGATGGCTCCAATGTTGGGCAGCACTTTAGCGCCTTTGTTATTTGCGATTGCTTTAATTGCCGCAGGACAAAGTTCTACTGTTACTGGTACATTAGCTGGGCAAGTTATTATGGAAGGGTATTTAAATCTTCGTTTGCAACCTTGGATTAGAAGATTGCTTACAAGATTAATTGCCATTGTACCGGCTTTTTTAACGATTTATTTTTTAGGAGAAGATAAAACGGGTGATTTATTAGTTTTAAGTCAGGTTATCTTAAGCTTACAATTGGGTTTTGCTATTATCCCTCTTATACATTTTGTGAGTAACAAAAAACGCATGGGAGAATTTACCATTCCATTTTGGCAAAAAGTAGCTTCATGGATTTCGGTTTCGGTGATTGTATTTTTAAACTGTCAGATGTTATTTGATAAAGTAAAAGATTGGTTGCATGACTCCGAACATCCAGTTATTATTGGTGTTTTGGTTATTCCTTTTATGTTATTTTGTTTGGGAGTGTTATTGTTTATAACATTTGAGCCACTATTTAAAAAACAAAAATCTACTATTTCTTCGCAGTTTCATGGCGATGTGGCAAAAATCAGTTTCGAGGAATCTAAGCCATATTCGTCTATTGCTATAACAGTTGATTTTAGTTCAAGTGATAACAAAGCGATTAATAAGGCTATTATGTTGGGAGGAAAGCAAGCGCATTATGTGTTAATACATGTTTTAGAAAGTACAAATGCGGTGATGTACGGAGAACAAACAAATGACCATGAGCGAATTGAAGATAGCGCTAATTTATTAGCTTATAAAAATCAGTTTATTGAACAGGGTTACTATTGCGAATTTAAATTAGGCTTTGGTAGTCCTAAATCTGTTATTCCTAAACTAGTTACTAATTGCGATTTGCTAGTGATGGGTACCCACGGACATACTACATTTAAAGACTTGTTATTTGGTACAACAGTAGAAAGTGTACGTCATAAAATTGATATTCCACTAGTGTTAGTTTAATAATAATTAAACTTGAAATAAAAATAGACAAATCCATTTTTTTAGTTTAAAATTTCTCTTATTTTGCAGTAAAATATTCAATTGCAAATTGTCGTAAATACTCGTCTCTTAATTCAAAATAAATTAGATGGCATAGGGTGGTTTAGTTATCAAACATTAAAACGTATAGCTATAAATAATCCTAATGTGCATTTTGTTTTTTTATTTGATAGAGATTATAATGACGAATTTATTTTTGCAGATAATATAACACCAATTGTATTAGGACCTCAGGCTCGTCATCCATTTTTGTATTACGCGTGGTTTCATTTTTCGGTTAAAAATTTACTGAACAGAATGAAGCCAGATTTGTTTTTATCTCCAGATGGTTTTTTATCGCCTGGTGCTAAGTGCAAACAATTACCTGTTATACACGATATTAATTTTTTTCATAATCCAAAAGATTTAAAACCTTTAACTAGTAAATACTATAATCATTTTTTTCCTAAATATGCCCAATTAGCAACACGCATAGCAACAGTATCTGAATATAGTAAGGAAGATATATCAAGAAATTATCATATTGATTCTAATAAAATTGATGTGGTGTATAATGGAATAAATGAAGGATTTAAACCATTATCAATAAATGAACAACAAATAGTAAGAGATAAAATTTCAGAAGGAAAGCCTTATTTTTTATTTGTTGGATCTCAAAGTCCTCGTAAAAATTTAAACAGATTAGTTGCCTCTTTTGATACGTTTAAAGAGCAATCACAATCAAACTATAAATTAGTTTTAGTTGGAGCTGTATACTCAAATGAAGGCGATGTAAAACGGGTGATCGATAAATCTAAATACAAAGCGGATATTATTTTTACAGGAAGAAAATCTCAAGAAGAGTTGGAAAAAATAATGGCTAGTGCTTTTGCTTTGGCTTTTGTTCCATATTTTGAAGGGTTTGGTATTCCTATTGTTGAAGCCTTAGAATGTGAAATCCCTGTGATATGTAGCAGAACAACCAGCATGCCCGAAATTGTTGGAGATGCTGGGTTATTAGTGAATCCTTTTGAAATAAATAGCATTAGCGATGGCATGTTAGAATTATATCATAACCCCGCTCTGCGAAATAAATTAATTGAAAATGGTAAAGTAAGAAAACACATGTATTCTTGGGATAAATCGGCTAACTTACTTTGGAACAGTATAACAAAATGTTTATGAGTTCGCCAATTAGTAAATCAGCCTTTATCAAAGCAGAACAATGCTTAAAACATTTTTATTTATATAAAAATCATCCCTATTTACGTGATTCTTTATCAAAAGAAAAACAGTTAATTTTTAAACGCGGTACCGATGTTGGTATTTTTGCCCAACAATTATTTCTGGGTGGAGTAGATGTAACGGCAGGCGAAAAAAGAGATCAACTTGCATTTGCTCAAAAAACTAAAGACTTAATGGCAGAAGGAGTAACTACCATTTATGAAGCAACATTTATTTATAATGATTTGCTTGTAATGGTTGATATCCTTCATAAACATGAAGATACATGGATAGCCTATGAAGTAAAGAGTTCTTTAAAAATTACCGAAACATACGTGAAGGATGCTTGTTTTCAATATTATGTTATTAAAAATTGCGTCCCAGATTTAATCGATTTTAATTTATTGACATTAAATCCAAAATATATCTTAGAAGATAAATTGGATATTTCAAGACTTTTTAAAACCACATCTATTATGAAAGATGCGGTTAAAAACGTAGAATATTTTAAGCATAAAACTCAGCTTGCTAAATTAACTCTTGAGCAAGGTAAAATACCTGATATTAAAATTGGGACTCGTTGCTTTCAGCCTTACGACTGTGATTTTTTAGGGACTTGTTGGAAAAATATTAACGAGCCTAATTCCGTATTAACATTAGGTAAGTTAACCAAACAAGCTATGTTTGATTTGTATGATAATAATATTAAACGTATTGATGAAATTGATATAAATACAATTGAACATAAAGAGATTAAAATTCAAGTAAAAGCAGCTATAGAGCAAACCGAACAGATATTTAAAGATGAAGTAAAATCATTTATCTCAAATATAAAACAACCTGTTTGTAGTTTAGATATTGAGGTATGGATGCCCGCATTGCCTTATTACAAAGGCACTAAGCCCTTTCAGCAAATTCCGTTTTTGTTTTCAATGATTTCGGAGGGAGAACATGGATTTAAAAATTACAGCTACTTTAAACCGATTGAGGAAGATTTTAGAAAAGAATTTTTAGAAAGAATTATTTTAGCAACTAAAGAATTTGAAACAATTTTAATGTTTGATAAATCTTTAGAAGAAACCGTTTTTAAAAACAAAATAGTTGATTTAGCAGAGCCTATAAAAAAAGGATATTATTATCATCCCGATATGAAAGGGAATTTTACTTTAAAAAGTATCGCTCCTTTAGTGAATCAAGAGGCTGGATTTAATAATCTTGACATCCAATCTGGCATAAGCGCCATGTATATTTATGAGAGTTTGTTAGAATTAAATGCCATTGAAGCAGAACAAATTAAGCAGCAATTGGTTGATTATTGCGAAATGGATGCGTTAATTACCTATCAACTACTTAATTTTTTCAATAGTAAATTAGATAATTAATAGTATTCAATAAACTTTAATTTTATCTTTAGTGCACTTTGCGATTTATAATATTCATATTTAGTTTATGCTTACCTGTTATAGGTATTGCTCAATTTAAAATGGATACCGCTAAGAGAGTTAATTATCTTGCAATTCCAGTTTTGTTTAAAACGCCCGAAACAGGCTGGGCATATGGATTATCAACTTCTATTAATTTTAAAACTACTCATAAGCATGATACTTTAACAAGAACATCAGTAATTACGGCTTTAGGTATTTTTTCACAGCGACAACAAAATATTCAAGGATTAGATGCTACTATTTATTTCCCCAAAGAAAAATATGTACTCTATTTTAATTCTTCACACAGCTATTTTCCTGATAATTTTTGGGGAATTGGTCAGAATTCAAAAAATACAGAAGTTGAGCGCTATGTGTTTGAAGAAGTTGATATTGCACCTCATATCAAACGCAAGTTTTTTAAACATACCTTTTTTGGTCTTTTAGCCGATTATCAAAATATTTTTAAAGTTCAATATACTCAGGGAGGTTTAATGGATTCACTAAACTTTTTTGGTAAAACAAACTACAATATTACAGGTCTTGGTTTTTCGGCTAGTTACGATACACGTAACTCCACATTTTGGCCAACTAAAGGCTTGTTTATCCAAACTCAATTTACAACATACAATAAGGAATTGGCATCTACTTACTCTTTTAATAAATGGAAAACTGAATTGAGATGGTTTAAACAAATAGTTAAAGGACAAATAGTCGCATTTCAGTTATACAACTATTCAACTTTTGGGCATACCCCTTATCGTTCCATGGCATCCCTTGGTGGCTCTGGTAACTTAAGGGGTTTTTACCAAGGTCGTTATAGGGATAATTCGATGTATTCTGTTATAGCAGAGTATAGAGCTCATATTTTCTGGAAAATCAGCGCATGCGTATTTGGTGGAGTTGGCGATGTATATAATCAACCTAAAAACATAAATATTGGTTCGTTAAAAGCTAGCTTTGGTGGAGGGTTACGATTAACTATTTTGGATAAGGAAAATCTTAATTTACGCATAGATTACGGCTATTCTGATAACTATAATCGTGGTTTTTATTTTACCATAGGGGAGTGTTTTTAAATATCCAGGCATCATCTGGCAATGAGGAATTATTTAACATTCTTTAGTTCATAGTTTCTTGATTGGGGAGAACAATTTTAGCTATCCTACATTAACTTTAAACTTCAATATATTTATGGGTTTTGTAACTTATAATTCAACACTCATAATTCATAACTAAATTAAGTCATGTCTAAAATTAAAGTTGGAATTCTGTTTGGTGGACGTTCAAAAGAACGTGAAATTTCTTTTGCTGGTGGAAGAACAGTTTATGATAATTTAAATAAATCTATTTTCGAAGCCATTCCTTTATTTGTTGATTCGTTTGGAAACTTTGTATTACTAGATTGGAACTTTGTTTACAAAGGAACTATCAGAGATTTTTATCCTCCTGTAGAATTTATTTCTGCTAATAATACCGATTTTCAATATTATGCAGAGAACTTAGGAGCTTTAACCGTTCATCAACAAGATGAATTAATTTCTAAAATTGGAAAAAAAGTTTTAGCACATGAATTGTCTTCTTTAATTGATTTTGCTTTTTTAGCCTTACACGGACCTTACGGAGAAGATGGCCGTATTCAAGGTTTATTAGAATATTTGCATATCCCATACTCAGGTAGTGGTATTTTACCTAGTGCTATTGGTATTGATAAAAGTGTACAAAAAAAATTAATGGTGAATGCAGGATTTAATAGTCCTCAATTTTTTACTATTGATAGAACTGATTGGATTAACGGAAATGTAAAAGGTGTTTGGGAAAAAGCTAAAACCGAGATTGGTTTCCCGATGGTTATTAAACCTGCCAATCAAGGCTCTTCTATTGGTATTACCATTTTTAATGAAGATAGTAATTCGCATTTTATGGCTGCTGTAGAGAAAGCATTTTTTACAAAATGGTTAGACTCAGCAGAATGGAAAAAGTTATCAGAAAAAGAACAAATTGAATTTGTTAGAACCTTATCTGATATTCGCGAAGGAATTGGTATGCCAATAAAGATTGATTTAGGTTTAGCTAATTTAAATAAGGAAAACGAAGATCAAATTATTTTCTATAATCAATACGAACTGATTTCTTTCTTAAATAATAACTGCGATAAAACAGAAGGCTTTGTTTTAGAGGCTTTAGATGGAGAAAGTACAGTGATGATTGAAGGTTTTATTGAAGGAAAAGAATTCTCTTGTATTGTATTAGAAGATACAGATTCTAATAATAAGCCTATCGCACTTCCTCCTACAGAAATTAGAAAAGGAAAAGAATTATTTGATTATCGTAGTAAGTATCTTCCTGGCTTATCTCGTAAAATCACACCTATCGAAGCTTCTGATGAGCAAATTAATGCAATCAGAAAAGAATGCGAACGTTTATTTTCTGATTTATGTTTTGATGTGTATGCTCGTATTGATGGTTTTTTAAGTAAGGATGGTAAAGTGTTTTTAAATGATCCAAACACAACATCAGGTATGATGCCATCATCATTTTTCTTTCATCAAGCTGCTGAAATCGGATTAACACCTTCTCAGTTTTTAACTTATATAATTAGAACATCTTTAAGCAAACGTATTAAAAATAGCAAAGGAGCTTCAGTGTACGAACCGTTATTAGATAAATTAGATACATTTTTGCATAATGAGAAGAATGCTGTGAATAATAAAATTCCGGTAGCTGTAGTGTTAGGAGGCTATTCTTCTGAGCGACATATTTCAGTTGAAAGTGGTAGAAATATTTTTGAAAAGCTAGCTTCTTCAGAAAAATATGCGCCCATACCAGTTTTTTTAACGGGCGATAATGCAAATCATCTAATGTATCAAATTCCAATTAATGCTTTATTAAAGGATAATGCAGATGATATTAAAGATAAAATCAATCATTGGAAAATACATCCTGTTGTTAAACAAATTATAGAAGAGTGTAGTACGATTACTGGTAAATATGGCTCTCCAAATAATTTAATTGAACCAAAGCAATTAAGTTACGAGGATTTAGCTAAAGAAGTAAAACAAGTGTTTATAGCTTTACATGGTCGTCCGGGAGAAGACGGAGCGATCCAAGAAAAATTAGAACAGGTTGGTTTAACTTATAATGGTTCAGGTAAAGAAAGTTCTTCGATAACAATTGATAAATTCAGAACCAATGAAATCTTAATGAAAAATGGTTTCTTGGCAGCTAAGCATTGTTTAATTACAGTGGATGATTGGAAATCGAATAAGGAACATATTAAACAAATATTGCAAAACGATTACGTGTATCCATTGATTGCAAAACCTGTAGATGATGGCTGTAGTAGTGCTGTGAAAATGATTAAAAACTTCGAAGAGTTTGAAGCATTTGCTACATTGATTTTTAGAAGCAGCGAAGAATTTGATGTTAAAGCCGCAGAAAAATTACATATAAAACCAAAAGAAGAGTTTCCGCAAAAGCAGGTATTGTTGGTAGAAGAATTGATTAGTAAAAATGGAGCAAAGCATTTCTTAGAAATTACTGGTGGTATGCTTACCAAA
>JBBIUW010000100.1:0-8158 GCA_037440045.1 Sphingobacteriaceae bacterium | reverse complement strand
TGCTCTTCCGATCTCATGGAAAAATAATGAAATTATTATTGTAGATGATGTGGATCAATTTCCTGGACATATAGCTTGCAGTTCATTATCTAAATCAGAAATTGTTTTACCTATATATGATTCTAACAAACAAATTGTTGGTGTGTTAGATGTAGATAGCGACAATTATAAAACATTTGACAATATAGATTCTATGTATCTAAATCAGATTTTAAGTTATATAAAAATTTTAAAGTAACTTATTTTTAAAGCAAACTATTGATTTGCTTTATTGTACAATTTTAATAATCTTTGGTAGTATATTATTTTTTCAGAAAACTATTTATGGTAGAGGTAACACGCGTATTTGATATTTTAGAACTATACAAAACTCAATTTATTAAAGAGGATGTATTGTCATCAAAAGTAAATAAAGTGTGGGTAAAACACAGTAGCGAGGATTTAATTAATAATGTAAATTATGTAAGCAGCGGCCTTTTAGCGTTGGGTTTAACCAATAAAGATAAAGTAGCTATTATATCTAATAATCGTCCCGAATGGAACTTTTGTGATTATGGTTGTCAGCAAGCTAACATTGTGACGGTTCCTATTTTTCCTACAATTAGCAACACCGATTTACAATTTATTTTAAATCATGCCGAAGTTAAAGCTGTTTTTATTTCAGACAAATCAATACTGACAAAATTATTAGCTATTGAAAAAGAAATTCCAAATGTTAAGCATATCATAAGCTTTAACACTATTGATGGTATTATGCCTTTTTCTGATTTTTTAAGTTTAGGAGAAAAAAACTTAAATCTTGAAGAACTAAGCAATACCAAAAAATCAATTCTACCAACTAGTTTACTTACCATACTATATACATCGGGTACAACAGGTACTCCAAAGGGTGTAATGATTACACATCACAATTTAGTATCTAATGTCTTAGCTTGTCAGGGATTTGCACCTTTTCAAAGTACTTGGAAAGCCTTAAGTTTTTTACCACTTAATCATGTATATGAAAGAATGGTGAGTACACTTTACTTATACAAAGGCATTTCTATATATTATGCTGAAGGATTAGAAACTATAGGCGATAATTTAAAAGAAATTAAACCTCAAATATTTGTATCTGTTCCAAGATTAATTGAACGTGTGTATGAAAAAATTACAGCTACTGGCGAAAAATTAACTGGCACTAAACGTAAAATATTTGATTGGAGTATGCGCATTGCAAATACCTACGATCTAAATAACAAAAATAGCTTATGGTATAAAATACAGCATAAAATTGCCGACAAATTAGTGTTTAGCAAATGGCGTGAAGCTGTTGGTGGAAATTTAGTGTGTATTGCCTCAGGTGGCGCTGCACTAAATCCTAAATTAGAACGTATATTTTTATGTGCTAATATAGTTTGCTTACAAGGGTACGGATTAACAGAAACATGCGTTGTTGTTAGTGTAAATCGATATGGTGAAGATAATATCAGAATTGGTACTTGTGGACCAGTGATTGACGGAGTAAGCGTTAAAATTGCTGAAGAAGATGGAGAGATTTTAGTAAAAGGTCCTAATTTAATGCAAGGTTACTATAAAAATCCTGAAGCTACTGCCGAAGTAATGGATAACGAAGGTTGGTTTCATACAGGAGATGTTGGAACATTTATAGAAGGCAAATTTTTAAAAATCACCGACCGAAAAAAAGAAATATTTAAAACAAGTTCTGGAAAATATATTGCTCCATTAATGATTGAAAATAAAATTAAAGAATGTCGTTTTGTTGAACAAAGTATGGTAATTGGCGAAAATCAAAAATTTGCCTCTGCTATTATTGTTCCTTCATTCCCTAATTTTAAAGAGTATTGCAACGATCATAATATTGAGTGGACAGACAATGTAAAAATGAGTACTCACGACGCATTAAAAAAATTAATAAACGATCATATCAAAGTAATTAATAAAACCCTTGCACCTTACGAACAATTAAAACGTGTTGCCATTTTGAGTAAAGAGTGGAGTATTGAAGGTGGTGAATTAACACCAAAAATGAGTTTGAAACGAAAGGTAATTAAGGAAAAAAACTTAGATGCTATTAATAAAATTTTTGCCGTAGAGGATTAATACCATGCCTCAAAACCATCCCATTTCTGACAAACTGATTTCTTGGTACAAAAAACACAAGCGAGATTTGCCATGGCGAAACACGAATGATCCTTATAAAATTTGGTTATCAGAAATTATTTTGCAGCAAACACAAGTTATACAAGGCTTAAACTATTACATTAAATTCACCGAAGCCTTTCCTACAGTTACAGATTTAGCAAATGCGCCCGAAGATAAAGTGATGCGTCTTTGGCAAGGTTTGGGTTATTATTCTCGTGCACGAAATTTACACACCGCCGCAAAAACAGTAAAAAGTAAACATAAAGGTAAGTTTCCTAACACTTATGAGGCTATAAAAGAATTAAAAGGTGTTGGAGATTATACAGCGGCAGCAGTTTCATCTATCGCATATCATTTGCCCTACGCGGTTGTTGACGGGAATGTTTACAGAGTATTATCGCGCCTATTTAATATAAATACCGCTATTAATTCTACACAAGGCAAAAAAGAGTTTCAATTAATAGCAGATGAATTACTAAACCACAAACAACCTGGATTACATAATAGTGCTATCATGGAATTTGGGGCACTTTGGTGTAAACCCCAAAATCCAAAATGTGAGCAATGTCCATTGCAAGAATACTGTTTAGTCTTTACAAATAAAACATTTGATAAACTACCTGTAAAAGACAAAAAAATTAAAATTAAAAACAGATACTTACATTACTTTATTTTTAATTATAAAAACCATGTTTATATCCAAAAAAGAACGGCTAAGGATATTTGGCAAAATCTTTATGAATTTTTTTTAATAGAATCTGCTGAACCACTTGAAACTAAAGAAGTTTTAAAAGACAAAACACTACAATTTATAGGAAAAGATTTTGAAGTGCTTTCTGTGAAAACAGCCTCTAAACATATTTTATCTCATCAGCACCTTTACGCTACTTTTTATGAAATTAACATTAAAAAAGCTATTAATTCCAAAACACTTATTAAGATAAAAAGAGAGGAACTAGTTGATTTTGGGATTCCTCAACTAATTAATAAATACTTAAAAAGTGGTGCATAATTAAAAAAATAAGCTTTTGCTTTTTATTTATCTTTGACGCTTAAATTAAGTTTGTGAGTAAGCAAGATTCTATTATACATATAAATCAAGACTCTATCATTTCTAAAGACACTTCTTTAGTTAAAAACTCTATATTTTCGGGCCATTATTTAAAAACAATACACGATGCTCCTATTTTTAATGCGAGTAATCCTACTTACTGGAATGGCGTTGTTTTGTTTTTCATTTTTGCAATATATGTCTTAATCAGAATCTCAGAACCAAAAAAGATTCTCAAAATTTTCACCTCAGTATTTAGTTTACAAGAAGCAAAGCAACTATTTAGAGAAGAGTTTAAATTAACGAAACGCATGTCGATTTTATTAGGCATCAGTTTCATATTAGTAATGTCGTTTTTAGTGCAAATCACAAATGAATACTTTGGTTTAATATTAGCAAACTACACTCAATTACAGCAATACTTATTTTTCATAGGCGTTGTTAGCCTTATTTACATCGTAAAATTTGGCGCTAATCATATTTTAGCATTTATTTCTGCAAATCACGAGTTAAACAAGGAATATCTTTTTAATGTATTTGTTTTCTCTCAAACCATTGGCATTATCCTGTTTCCAATTATAGTATGCTTGCAATTTACAAAGTACCCAATTGAGTGGTTTTTATATCCAGCATTGATTATTTGTGGCGGTTTTTATGCTTTACGAATGTTTAGGGGATTTGTTATTTCGGCATCAGAACAAAACATAGGAATTTTGTATATTTTTTTGTACCTTTGTGCCTTAGAAATTTTACCTACTCTAGTTTTGATAAAATTTTTATTAGTAAATTTTTAAGCGTTGATTTTTAATATGGCTATAAAGAAAAAAAAATCTATTAAAACCCCTACAACTAAAGCAAATAGTAAAAAGGTAAAACAAGCTCCTGCTAAAAAAGCAGTAAAAAAAATCACTAAAAAAGCAGCTCCAAAAAAAGCAACCAAAAAAGTAGCCATTAAAAAACTGGTTGCCAAAAAGAGTGCTCCTAAAAAAGTAATAAAAAAAGCAGCACCTAAAAAGGCAGTTAAAAAGGTAACACCTAAGAAAGCAGTAGCTAAAAAGGTTGTTAAGAAAACAACGCCAAAGAAAGCAGAGGCAAAGAAAGTGGCAGTTGTTGCTAAACCTAAGGTTGAAAAAATTAAACCAGTTATAGCACCAAAAACAGAACCAGTTGCTAGTACTGAAAAGTTTGTGAAAATAGGAGTTAAAACTAAAAAGCAATTAGTTCCAGTTACACCTCAACCTGTTATCGAAGTTTCTAATTTTCCTAAAAGTAAAATTAAAACAATTTTAATTTCTCAACCAAAACCTGAGAACGATAAAAATCCGTATTACGATTTATCTAAAAAATATAATTTAATTGAAACGTTCCGTCAGTTTATTAAAATTGAAGGGCTTCCTGTTAAAGATTTTAGAGCTCAACGTATTGATATTTTAGAACACAAGGCAGTTATCTTAACTAGTAGAATGGCTGTTGATCATTATTTTAGAATGTGTAACGAAATGCGTGTTACTGTTCCAGAATCAATGAAATACTTTTGTATAAATGAAGCAACTGCTTATTACTTACAAAAGTACATTCAATACCGTAAACGTAAAATCTTTTTCGGCCATCAAACAATACAAGATTTAGTTGATGTGATTAGAAAAAACAGAGAAGAGAAATTTTTACTACCTGCAGCTGATGTACAAAAAGAACAAATTTGCGAATTCTTAGATGCCATTGACATTAAGTATACAAAAGCAATTATGTATCGTACAGTAAGCGCTGACTTATCTGATATTAAAAACTTAAACGAATTTGATTGCTTAGTGTTTTTTACTCCAGCAGGTATTAACTCGTTAAAGCAAAATTTCCCTAACTTCAAACAAGGTAATACGCGTATTGCATGTTTTGGTGCGGCAACAGCAAATACTTTAAAAAAACATGGATACCGTTTAGATATTTATGCACCTAATCCAAAAAACCCAAGTATGTCGGGAGCATTGGATGAGTACATGAAGGAGTCTAATAAACGATAAATCAATGTCGGTTTGAGATTGAAAAACCGAAACTAAATGACGGTTCATCTCATGGATTTTACTTTTAAGAAAATAGAACGTTTGTGTAGCAAAAAAGCTATCGATGATTTATTTGCTAACGGTAAATCTAAAACACAATTTCCTTTTAAATTAATTTACAAGAAGTCGGAGTTTGAAAGTCCATTTCCTGTTCGTGTTATGTTTGTGGTTCCAAAAAAGAAGCACAAAAGAGCCAACAAGCGAAATGACATTAAACGTCGTATGCGAGAAGTTTACCGACTTAATAAACACAACTTATACGAATCATTAAAAACTCAACAAATAGATTTGATGTTTATTTGTTTGAGTAACGAGGAGCTAGAATATGTAGTAATTGAAAAAAGTATGCTTCAATTGATAGACTATTTAGGAAAAATAGAATTCTAATTTTCTGTTTTCTTTTCATCTAAGTAAATACTTAATGCTAAAAACAAAGAGTATATCATTAGCTCTTTCTCTTGAACTTCGGAACTAATATATAAGTTTCCTGAAGATTTAAACCATCCATTATCTTTATAAAAGTCAATAATAAAGCTATCCTCTTCTGTTATATAACAATGGTTTTTATTAGCATAATAAAAATTTCTCTTAAATAAAGGTGATCTAAAAAAACGTTCTGATGTTCTTATTACTGGAGTTTTAGTATCATACTCACAGTATGCTTTTTTATCATCTGGGTCTATAACGTAAATAATATTATTAAATAACCCTTCTCTTTCTACAGAAAATTTTTTATCCCTAATTTTAGACGTAGTCCCTGTATTGAAATTCTGAATAAATCCGATTCGAACTCCTTTTACATCAAGTATTTCAATTTCAAAATTTTCATTTTTCCACCTCCAATAGAGTTTCATAGTACTATTATTTCTTAATCTCTTCCAAACTCTTCATCACCTTTTCCTTTAATTCTTCTTTAAATAAAGTTAGTTTATCAAAAATGGCTTTATCCTGACAACCCAAAATTTGCGCAGCTAATATACCAGCGTTTTGTGCTGCATTAACAGCAACTGTAGCCACAGGAACACCATTTGGCATTTGAACAATTGATAATAATGAATCCCAACCATCTATAGAGTTACTTGATTTTACGGGAACACCAATTACAGGCAAAGCTGTTAATGAAGCTACCATTCCTGGTAAATGAGCAGCACCACCTGCACCTGCAATAATTACTTTTAAACCTCTTGTGTGTGCAGTTTTTGCATAATCAAACATACGTTCTGGTGTACGATGAGCTGACACAATTGTTATTTCGTAAGGAATATCTAATTTCTTTAAAAAATCTGCAGCGTCATTCATGATTTTTAAATCACTACTACTTCCCATTATAATGCCTACCATATCTATATTATTTATTGTTTTGTCATGCTGAACTTGTTTCAGCATCTGTTCTATGAGACCCTGAAACAAGTTCAGGGTGACTCTAACTAACTATCTTAATTATATCTTTTACTGCAATTGCTTTCTTTTTAGCCAAATTCAAATCATCATCTACTACAGTTACGTGGCCCATTTTTCGGAAAGGTTTTGTTGTAACTTTCCCATACAAATGCACATACACTCCTTTGTATTTAATAGCATCTGTTAATCCTTCGTATTTAGCGGAACCTTCATGTCCTTTTTCTCCTAACAAATTAATCATGACAGAAGGTTTTGTGATTGATGTTTCACCCAATGGTAAATTTAAAATTGCTCTTAAATGTTGTTCAAATTGTGAGGTATAATTGCCTTCAATAGTTTGATGTCCGCTATTATGAGGGCGAGGAGCTACTTCATTAACTAATACTTTTCCATCTTTGGTTACAAACATTTCTACTGCAAGTAAACCTACAATTCCAAACTTTTCGGCAACTTTAGCAGCAATATCATACGCTTGTTTTTCAACGCTTTTCTTAACGTTAGCAGGCGAGAACAAGAATTCCACCAAATTAGCTTCTTGATTAAATTCGCACTCTACCACTGGAAAGCATTTCGTTTCACCACTTTCGTTACGAGCAACAATTACCGAAATTTCTTTATCAAAATCAACCAAACGCTCTAAAACACTAGGTACTTCAAATGCATGGTCAATTTTATTGGGATGTCCCAATTTTACTACTCCTTTTCCGTCATAGCCACCAGTGCGCATTTTTTGAAAGAAGGGAAAAAAGTCTTTATACTTTTCTATTTGAGACTTGTTTTCAACTAAAAAGAAATCAGGGCTTGGGATATCATTACGTTGATAAAACATTTTTTGTAGTCCTTTATCCTTAATAACTTCAATCACTTCGGGTTGAGGGTATACCTTTTTACCAAGCTTTTGTAAATCTTTTAAGGCTTCTACATTCACGTTTTCAATTTCAATAGTGATAATATCCTTATCCTTACCAAATTTATATACGGTATCATAATCTGTTAAACTACCTTTTGTAAATTCATTTGCAATTGCTTTGCAAGGAGCATTAGCATCTGGATCTAAACAGCAGATATAAAGGTTGTAATTGATGGCGCTTTGAATCATCATTCGGCCAAGTTGTCCTCCGCCTAATACGCCTATTTTTATTTTATCGGGTTGAAAGTAAGTCACGATTTAAAGGTAAAGCTTTTTTGAAATACACAGAAATAAAAAAACCGCCTTGAGGCGGTTTCTTTAATTATTTTGCTGCTTTTTTAGCTGCTTTTTTTGGAGCTGTTGTTTTAGCAGATGTTGTTTTTGTTGCCGCTTTTTTACGAGGACGTAATCTTCCAAAAGAGCCAATTGCAATTTTTCCACGTCTTGATCTTTGATCGCCTTTTCCCATAATAATGTGTTTTTAAATAGTTTATGCCCTCAAAAATAGGTTATTAAATGAAATTTTCAAATATAAATATCACTTTACTTAAAATCTTTTATTAGGATTAAATGGTTTTGTAAGATCGGAAGAGC
>JBBIUW010000099.1:0-8259 GCA_037440045.1 Sphingobacteriaceae bacterium | reverse complement strand
GATAATTGTAAGCTTAGGATTATTGAGTGAGTTTTGGTTTAATTTTTTAAGTAATTGATTTTCTCTAAAAAGATTTATCATCTGGTCATCTAAATCAACCAGAGTAACTTTGTTAATTTGTTTCAATTTCAATAGTTCTCTTAACGCTAATCCATCGCCGCCTCCTAAGATGAGTATGTTTTGGGCATTGGGATTCTTTAAAATAGCAGGATAAACTAAAGATTCGTGATATCTGTATTCATCTCTCGAACTAAATTGCAAATTGCCATTTAAATAAAGACGGATATCATCGTTATTTCTTGTTACAATAATGCGTTGGTATTTAGAATAATTTTCTCTTGATATGCTAATGATCCTGACCAACTTAAAATAGATTCACTGAATGCAAAGCAAGCGCATAAAACAAGCACAACAAGAATGGATGATGTTTTGAGTGTTAACTTTACTTTTGGAGCTGCTTTTAGGTAATCAACCAAAAAATAGGCAATGGTAGCATTAAACATTCCAAACAAGTACGATGTTTTTAATAATCCTAAAAAAGGAACTAATACTAGAGGAAACAACAACGATGCAAATAGCGCACCCACATAGTCAAAGGAAAAAATTTTAGCAACTAGGTCATCAAAAGAAAATCGATCTTTTAATATCCTTAACATCAAAGGGATTTCTAATCCCACTAGCGAGCCAATGATGAACACTACTAGGTAAAGGAAAAATTGGAATGAAGAAATAAAGTTGAACCCAATAAACAGTAAAGTTGAACTTAATCCACCAAAAATACCAACAAGTAATTCAACTACGATAAATGTTTTAAGCAAATTTGTTTTAAAATATTTAGAGATATAAGATCCAACTCCCATTGCAAACAGATATACTCCAATTACTGTTGAGAATTGAGTTACTGAATCGCCTAGTAAATAGCTTGCAGCAGTTGACGCAACTAGCTCATAGATTAAGCCACAAGTAGCTACTATAAATACTGAAAATAAAAAAACAAAACGCATCGATTAGTGTATAGCAGAACTTATAATAATTGCCAGTCCTAACATAAACGATGCAGCAACTATAGCTAGAGAAACGTTTCTTTTTTCAATAATTTCTTGCCATAGGTTATATGGAGTTAGCTTATCAATAATAATGAATGATAACACTAGAATTACTATGCCAATTCCGGCAAATAGTAAGGAATTTAATACGAGTTGTAAATTAGGCATGATATTTATTATTTATGATGATTACTTGAATATGTGCGCTCTGCTGCTTCGTGCTCGGTACTTGTAGAATTATATAACATAATTCCGTTTAATTGTAGGTATAGAAATCCACCAAGGACAAAAAGAATAAACGCAACGTATGCTTTCAGTCCTTTGATATTAATGAATTTTGTGATGGCTTCTTTATTAATCATAGTTATAAGGAGAATAATTGCTGTTATACCACTGTTTTCTATCAAATCTAGTTCGTCTATAATTTACATAAAGCGGAAACGCTGTTAACAATAAGAGTGCATATATAAAATTTGAAATTAGATTAACATTTTGATTTACTACTACTGTTAAGATACGAAAACGATTATGAATATCATTTGTTACTAATACGTTAAAATGGTATTTACCTTTTTTTAATTGAGTTACTGTGAGTGTTTCTTCATTTGAGCCTTCACTCCAGCTTTCGCCATCGGTATAGCCCGAATAGCGCTCAAGCGAACCGCTAAAGTAATATTGGTCGCCTGTGGTTTCGTTAACTAATGTAAAGTCTGTTTCGAGCCAATTATTGTCTAAATTACCTATAATGTCAAAATCGGCCGCGCTGTTATTTTCAGTTATTTCAAATGGTGCAGACACATAGGTTCTTTGAGAAAGAGAATCATTTTGGTAAAAGGATTCTTTATGAGATACTTTAGGTATAGTGATAAAACCTGAAAGGATAAATTGACAAATAAAAATTAAAGCGATGGATACAAAAGTTATTTTCGTTAATGCATCAGGACTAAAATTTAAACTATATGGTTGATTTGGTGCAATTCCTTCTTTTACAGGCATATCAACATCTACATTAACCCAACTCTTTACCGTACTATGATCAATGTATTCTCCGTGGTACCAAAATATCTCGTCTTTTGTTTTTTCGTATGATAACAAATAGGGAGGGTTAACATAGTCGGCTGAACTTGAATTTGGTTTTATTGAAATGTCATCAAAAAATTCGCCCTCGGCATGTTTAACTTTGTATTTGTATTTACTGTATAAATGATATTGCCCTTTTTCTGGAAGATTAATGTTTTTTATGTTTTCAGGCGCTTTTAAATAGTATTTAGAAGGCTTGATTAATGTAAAATGTCCGTCACTTTCATTTAGTGTCCAATATCCTTCAACGGGGTGAAATAAAATATATTCGAACCACATTGTTTTATAACTGGTTTCTTCTTTTGCAATAAAACTAATTAAAACAAATTCTAAACCTTCAATTTTAAATACTGTTCCAATTTCAAATGTTTTGTTTTTTATTTTTGAAAATGTATAATTACTTGTTAGTGTTTTTTGCTTGTCATATAAAGTATAGGCACCACAATGAGAGCAGCAAAAACTCGCTGCCTTTTGATGCGTATATAGTTTTATTACCTTATGACATTTTGTACAAGGAACAACTAAGGGGCTAGGGTATTTGCTATTTATACCAATCATTAATTGATCTTGTTGGAGATAAGTTTAGTTCACTAAAATCGTATATTTTTCCCGTTAAAAGACTTGTTTGTTCTCTTGTGAAAAATGAAAACGCCACTTTTTTATTTTGCGAGTAATATGAACAGAATATTGTATTTGTATATTTTTCAATAACTAGTTTGCCGTATCCTTTTGTGGCAATATATTCAGGTCTGTCGGTATAATAACAATATGCCAGACCAAAATCCTTAATTTCAATTTCTTTTCCTACAGTAGTGTTTTTTAATGATTTGTCAGGGTTTTGGTTAATGTTGGTAATAATGTTGTAGTCTCCATCATATTCTATCAAGCAACCAAAAAGACCTGTGTTCCATTTAATAGAGAAAAGATTTACTGTAGTTCGGCTTTGAAATAAAGTTATGCATCCAGTTACTTCAAAAGATTCATTGTTTACTTTTCCTTTACTGCCAATTAGTATTGGTGATAACGTTTCGGACTCCGTAACAAATTTTTCGGGTTTAGCTAAAGGCGTTTCGTACTTAATATATACTTGGTTACAAGAGCTACAATTATAATAATGATTATCTCGTGCCTCTGTGGCATTAATTGCGTTGCAATGCGGGCATGTAAATGTTCCGAAATCCATTACCTATTTATAATTTGTTCCTTTATCTCGTAGCTATTAAAATATAATTTAATAGCATTAGCTAATTTAACAGTTAATTCGTAATTATTACGAGTATAGTCGCATAAATATACATCGCAGGTGTAATAATTATATTCGGGCCAAGTGTGAATTGCCAAATGCGATTCGGTTAAGCAAATAACACTTGTAAAGCCTCCGCCTACAAAATCATGAAATACATGACCAACCTGAACCAAATTATAGTCAGTTATTGTTTTTAAAATAAATTCCTCGAAAGGCTGTTTATTATTCAACAATTCAATGCTAGGAGATTTAGCATTTAATAAAATATGTGTACCTACAACCAATATATTACACTACCATATTCACAATCTTCTTAGGAACAACAATTACCTTTTTAGGTTCTTTGCCATCTAAGAATTTTATGGTTTGTTCGTTTGCTCTAACAATGGCTTCTACCTCTTGTGATGTAAGTGTTGCTGCTAACTCCAAAGTAAACTTCACTTTACCATTAAACGATACAGGGTAATTAACGCTATCAGCTACTAAGAACTCTTCGTTATGAATAGGGAAAGGAGCCGTTGAAATACTTTCGTTATGACCAAGTTGTTTCCATAATTCTTCGGTAATGTGAGGAGCGTATGGAGACAAACAAATTAACAATGGCTCTAGTATAGCACGTTTATTACATTTTGCATCGGTTAATTCATTTACACAAATCATGAAATTACTAATAGAAGTATTGAATGAAAAACGCTCAATATCTTCTGCAATTTTTTTGATGGTTTTATGTAAGGTTTTTAATTCTGCTTTTGTTGGTTCGTCGTTGCTGATGTTAAGTGCAACATCCCCCGCCCCTTGGGCACCCCCTTGTAAGGGGGAATAGAACAAACGCCATAATTTTTTTAAGAAACCGTGAACACCTGTAATACCATTGGTGTTCCAAGGTTTACTTTGTTCTAAAGGACCTAAAAACATTTCATATAAACGTAATGTATCTGAACCAAATTTTTCTGCAATGTCATCTGGTGTAACCACATTGTATTTTGATTTGGACATTTTTTCTACTTCGTGTCCGCAGATATAGTCTTCTATTTCTCCTGTAAAAAAGATTGCATGTTTATATTCATCCCTTGATGCCATGAAAGCAGCTTGATTTAAAACATCATTTTGTACAATATTTACATCCACATGTAATGCATGAGATTTAAAATTTAAAAACCCTATTTCTTCTTCCTTTGCAGATGGATTTAATAATTTAAAATTTATTATAGATTGTTCCTTTATGTTGTTTTTTTCAAAATCAGATAGTGAATTAGTATTTATTTTATCATGTAAAGATTTAGTAACAAACATTACTGGTAGATTTACTTTATCCGTTTCTAATTCAGAATATCTAAATAAAGGGCTTAGTCTATAAACAAAATTACTTCTGCCTTGTATCATCCCTTGGTTAATCAACTTTTTAGCAGGTTCATCAATAGCAATGTAGCCAAGGTCTTTTAAGAATTTAGTCCAAAAGCGAACATATAATAAATGTCCAGTTGCATGCTCACTACCACCAATATATAAATCTACTTGTTGCCAGTAATCCGTTAATTTTTTTGAGGTAAATGCACTACCGTTAGCCGCATCCATGTATCTTAAAAAATACCATGAACTTCCTGCCCAACCAGGCATAGTGCTGTGCTCGTAATCGTATTTGCCTTCATATTTCCAAGATGAAGCAGCACGTGCTAATGGTGGTTCTCCATCTTCAGTTGGTAAGTACTTATCTACTTCAGGTAATACTAATGGTAATTCGTTTTCGTTTAAAGCATAAGGGATATCGTTTTTGTAATACACTGGAATTGGTTCTCCCCAATAACGTTGACGACCAAACACGGCATCGCGCAAACGGTAATTTATTTTTCCTTTTCCTAAACCTTGATTTTCAATTTCGGCAATGGCTTTTTTCATTGCTTCTTTTACTTCTAGTCCGTTTAAAAAATCAGAGTTAATTAATTTTCCTTCTTTCGCGTCGTACGACCCTTCGACTTCGCTCAGGGTGCCATTTGCTGAACCTGCAACTACTTCTAAAATTGGTAAACCAAAATGTTTAGCAAAACCATAATCTCTGCTATCATGCGCCGGAACTGCCATTACAGCACCTGTTCCATAACCAGCTAATACATAATCACCAATCCAAATAGGAACTTGTTTTCCTGTAAATGGATGAATGACATACGAACCTGTAAACACACCTGTGATTTTATTAACGTCAGCTTGACGTTCACGCTCGCTTCTGTTTTTTGCTTGAGTTACATAAGCTTCAACTGCTGCTTTATTTTCAGGAGTAGTTAAGCTTGTTACTAATTCATGTTCTGGCGCTAATGTTACAAAAGACACACCGAATACTGTATCAGGGCGAGTGGTGAATACTTCAATATGGAGTGATGAGTGATGAGTGATGAGTGATGAGTTCGAAACTTTAAACTTTAAACTCGTACCTTCACTCTTCCCAATCCAATTGCGTTGAGCTTCTTTTAAACTTTCGGTCCAATCTAAACTATCTAATCCATCTAACAGTCTTTGAGCATAGGCTGTAATACGCATGCTCCATTGTTTCATTAACTTACGCTCTACCGGGTAACCACCACGTTCGCTTACACCATCTTTAATTTCATCGTTGGCTAAAACTGTTCCTAATTGCGGACACCAGTTTACGTATGCTTCACCTAAGTAGGCAATACGATAAGCCATTAAAATATCAGATTGTTCTTTTTCTGAAAACGCTTTCCACTCAGCCGCTGTAAATTGTTTTACATCTTCATCGCAAACTGCATTTACTTTGGTATTTCCGTTAGCTTCAAACTCAGTAATTAAACTCGAAATGTTTTCTGCTTTATTGCTACTGTTATTATACCAGCTATTAAATATTTGAATAAAAATCCATTGTGTCCATTTGTAATATTCAGGATTGGATGTTCTTACTTCTCTGTCCCAATCAAACGAAAAACCAATTTTATCTAATTGCTCACGGTAGCGTGCAATATTTTGTTCAGTTGTAATTTTTGGATGTTGCCCAGTTTGTATTGCGTATTGTTCAGCAGGCAAACCAAAGCTATCATAACCCATTGGGTGCAATACATTAAAGCCTTTGTGGCGTTTATATCTCGCAACAATATCAGAAGCAATATATCCAAGAGGATGCCCAACGTGTAAACCCGCACCAGATGGATAAGGGAACATATCCAATACGTAGTATTTTGGTTTATCTCCACCATCTTTTGCAGCAAAGGTTTTGTTAGTAGCCCAATATTTTTGCCAATTGCTTTCTATCTCTTTAAAATTGTATTCCATAATGCTTGATTTTGCGAGGTGTAAAGATAAGATTTAACCGCAAAGAGGCAAAGATTTTTTGACCAAGCCCTACTTAACCGCAAAGAGGCAAAGGGTTTACGCAGAGTGCGCAAAGCGAAATGTTTGAAAACACAAAAAGGAGAAATAAATCTCCTTTTCTTTGCTATCTCTTAGCGTTCTTTTTGGTTTAATGTTTTGCTAATTACTCAAATACCACTTTACCGGTTTCAACAACCTCCTTGTTATTCAGAACATTGTATGTATAAATTCCTTTAGAGAGATTTCTTCTTAAGTACTGCGTTTCCTTTTCTACAATAGCTACTTTGTCTACTTCTTGTCCCAAAGTATTGTATAACAAAAACTCCATTCCTGATTTAGGTTCATTCACTTTAATTACTAAAACTTCAGCAGAAGGGTTTGGATAAATATTAACGTATTTAACTTTATGAGATTCGGCACTAACTATAGTGTTTTGTTGTGCAGAATTTGTTGTTTGAGCTTTTACAGAAACAACTAAAAATAGTAATCCGATAATTGATAAGTATTTCTTCATTTTCTTAATACGTTTTTAGTAAAAATAAATGAAAAGAATAAAAAACAAAATTTGTTCAGGCATTAAAATCTGATAAATGGGAAGATATGAGAATACTCCGAATAGCCTTTAAATAAAGGTGTTTCGAAGTATTAAATAGGGCTTGTTGAAAAAATAAATTGTAGAAAAATTGAAATTGTTTTCTTCAATAGTCAAAAAATCTTCTGGAAAAGATGGTTTAATATTTTATTCCAGACACGCCAATATTTTCAATTGGATGCCAAGTTGTTTTTACTTCTTGTAAATCAGTAATAAAATAGGGGCCTTGCTCTGACTCTTTAGTCCAATCGTTTGTCCAGTTGAAAATGCGTTTTACATTTAACGAAGCATTTTCACCAATCGTTTTATTAAAATCTTTTTCGGTATTAGAATTGATGATGGCATTTACATCCATGTGTGAAGAGAAATGCGCATGCAATTCTTTTCTGTTTCCTGTAACAATATTTACCACACCAGCCGGAACATCGCTCGTAGCAATCACTTCCGCAAAGGTAATAGAACATGTAGGTTTACTTTCTGAAGCTAAAACAATACACGTATTACCACCAGCAATGGTTGGAGCAATAACAGATACTAAACCTAATAAGGCGCTAGATTCATCTGCTAAAATGGCAACAACTCCCATTGGTTCTGGAACAGAAAAATTGAAATGTGAACTCGCAACTGGATTAACAGCACTGAACATCTGTTGGTATTTATCGCACCACCCTGCGTAATACACCAAGCGGTCAATACTCATTTCCACTTCTTTTTTAGCAGCTGAGGCAGAATATCCTAATTGTTTTAACTCTTCTAAAAATTGTTCTTTACGACCTTCCAGCATTTCTGCTATACGGTATAAAATTTGTCCGCGGTTAAATGCTGCTCTTCCGCTCCATCCGCTAAACGCACCACGAGCTGCTAATACAGCATTTCTAAAATCTTTACGAGAAGATAAACTAACGTTTACAGTCATGTTGTTTTTTAATTTTAATGGGTAGTATCTTCCGCTCTCAGTGCGAGGAAACTGACCACCG
>JBBIUW010000098.1:0-8261 GCA_037440045.1 Sphingobacteriaceae bacterium | reverse complement strand
AGATGAACGAGACAATCGTTTAATCGAATTGATTATTCATTTCGCGATCGCTTACCTCAACTGATTCATCGCCGTATTTCTCCCGCAATTTCTAAAGTAGCGATTCCAACAGTTGGTGTTTTGGATATGTTAAGATTTCATTTATTTACCATTGGTAGAGCTTGGACAGTTGATTATGGTTGTAGCGAAAATAAAGATGAGTTTGCTTGTTTGTTTAAATACTCGCCACTACACAATGTAAAAAAAGCAGATTATCCTGCAACTCTTATTTTAACAGGAGATCATGATGACCGAGTTGTGCCAGCTCATTCTTTTAAATTTGCAGCAACGCTTCAAAAAAATAATATTGGAAAAAATCCTACATTAATAAGAATTGATGTTAATGCTGGTCATGGAGCGGGAAAACCTACGGATAAACAAATTGCAGAATTTGCGGATATGTGGAGTTTTGTTTTTTATAATTTAGGAATCAACTATTAAAACGTATAGTCCTTGTAAGTTCTATTAAATTCAATAGCAGGAATGGGTTTATTGACTTCTAAATCAGAAAAATCGTAGCTTTCAAATAAGCCCATATCGTCGTAAATACTAATGCTAATTGGTAACATCGTTTTTTCGTCAACATAAAAAATAGCTTTTTTACAATAAAAAGTTGGTATTTTAATTATTGAACCTACTTTCAAATAGCCATAATCATCATACAATTTATTTTTACAACGCAACATGTAATCATTAACGGTAAATTTTGCAGCGATGCTTGATACTGTTTCTTTATGCTGAACCGAATAGTCTGTATAAGAGAATGATAAATTTTCATATACAAGTAAAAAACAGTTCATTTTATTTTTCTCAACTTTTCCAACATAAGTTAAGTGCTTAGCAATTTGATCTTTTTCTTTACTAAGGGCAATAGCAATTGTTTGTACAGTGAAATCAAAACCTAATTCCATAATCGTAAAATGCTGATTTTTTCTCATTAAGTTTCCTCTAGGATCTAAGGTCATTGTGAAATAAGGAAATACATGAGGTTTAACTAAAGCTTTATTGTTTAATTCGCCTTCATTAAATAAAACTTCCAGTTTCTTTTCTGGGTTAATAAGATAAGTTTTTCTGGGATGTGATTGTAATTTAACTCTGGTATTTGATGTTGAAAAACCAGTTTCTATTCGTTCAATAGATTTCATATTAAAGCGCAGATGGGTGATTTTTTTAACAGAGTCCATCATGTCTGTTATAATTTTAAAATCCTTGATGTGTTCTCTGGAGTATTCTTTTGGTTTTTCTATAATATTATTCTTCGAGTGCTTTTTTGAACTCTGAGAAATAATATCACCAGATAGTAGAATCAATATAATAAACCAAAACTTCAACATTAATACACGAATGTAAGAGTTCCAATAGGATATTACAAACAAGTATTTATACTTTTTCGTATTTTTAAGAACTTATTTAAAAATATAACAATGACCTCTATTTTAGGAATAATTCCCGCACGTTATGGATCGAGCAGATTTCCAGGTAAACCATTAATTGATATTCTTGGCAAAAGTATGATACAACGTGTTTATGAACAAGCTAAAAAATCTAGTATGTTAACAGACGTTGTAGTTGCTACAGACGACGAACGTATTTATAAACATGTAGAAGCCTTTGGTGGAAAAGTAGTTTATACAAAAGAAGATCATCCTAGTGGAACAGATAGATGTTTTGAAGCACTTCAAAAAACAAATGTTTCTTTTGATTATGTTATTGATATTCAGGGCGACGAACCTTTTATTGACCCTACTCAAATTGATTTGTTATGCAAGGTTTGCGATGGTTCTACTGAATTAGCTACATTAATGATTCCAGTGGATTCTCATGAAGTATTATTTGATATGGGTGAGGTGAAAATTACTTTAAACTCAAATATGGAAGCATTGTATTTTAGTAGAATGGTAATTCCATATATTAAAGGAAAGCCTCAGGAAGAATGGCATAAACATCATAATTACTATCGTCATGTTGGAATGTATGCTTATAGAAAAGATGTTTTAGAACAAGTTACTAAACTGACCCCTTCTTCTTTAGAATTAGCGGAGTCTTTAGAGCAATTACGTTGGCTTGAAAATGGATTTAAAGTTAAATGCGCTATTACAAACTTTGATAGTCATTGTATTGATACACCAGAAGATATAGAGAAGGTTATACGCTTAATGAACATTAAATAATGGAAGAAAAAAAATTGATATTTATGGTTGGTTTTATGGGTTGCGGTAAAACCACTCAAGGAAAAAAATTGGCTAAAGAATTAGGTTATTATTTTATTGATTTAGATGATTACATCGCCAATAAATATGATAATACAATCACGGATTTGTTTAAAGAAGTAGGCGAAGAAGAGTTCAGGAATATAGAGACAACCGCTTTAAAAGAGTGTATCGATGATAATTTAAAAGCTTTAATTGCTACAGGCGGAGGGACACCATGCTTTAATAATAACATGGAACTAATTAAAAATAGCGGTAAAGTAGTGTATCTAAAAATGTCGGCTGAAGAATTATACAATAGATTGTTTAATGCTAAACAAGATAGACCTTTAATAAAGGATAAAGAAAACGAAGAAATGCTGCTTTATATTGAAAATCTTCTAAAAACCAGAGAGGTGTTTTATAACCAAGCACATATTATAACAGGTGGTGTAACCGTTGATATAGATGCATTGAAAAACGAAATTTTAAATTTTAAAGTTTAAAAATGCAACGCGTAAAATTCGTTATTATATTTTTGATTGGATTTTATGCTAGTTCATTTTCACAATTACATATCGGCAAAAACTACGGATTTAATGTGGGTTTTGTGAGTGCTTTTGGCACTCATGTTCAACGATTTGGATTAGTAATTCACGGATATGCAGTGTATGATTTTGCACAAATAAATGCGTCTGTTAGATTGTATGATAATTTTAAAAACTTAGGTCCAGCTGGTGAAAATGGAGAGTTTAATGCTTCCTTAGGATTATGTTTAGGATACGGTAGCAAGCCTAATGAAAAAAATTGGTTTGTTAGTTCTGTTAGTAACCAAACTGGTTACAAAAATTCAATTTCATATAGTTATAACATTTGGCGTAATACTATTAAAACGTCTCAAGTTACTGGTGTTTTAGCTTTTCAGTTTAATCACATTTCAATTATTACTGAAAATGATTTATTAGCAAAACCTGTTTTAGATAGATTTAGAACTGGTGCTTTTTTAATTCAATATCAGGATAAACATTTTCAATATGCTATTAATTGTACAATGTGGACTGGAAAAATGGGCTCTGCTGTAAAAAATGATTCTCTATTCCCTAAGCCTGGATATATGAATTCAGAGAATGGAGTATATAGTAATTTATCACACGGGTTATTGAGTGCGCAAGTTAAATATGCAAATCAGTATGGTCAGTATCTACAGTCAAATATTGGAGTAGATGCAGAACAGGTTAGAAATGTTGTTCAAAATAAAATTATTCATGATATGCCATTTGTTCCAAAAAAATGGAATAAAGCTCAAAATCTCCATATACCAATGATTGATGCTAAAGGGAATCAATATTTATACAGAGAAAATCAAAAGGTAAGAAAACCAAAACCATTTGTGAATGCTTATACCTCACCAAATATTTTTTATTAGTAAGGCAATATTTTTTATATGAATGCGTTGTAACTAAAAAACAACTTAATCATATAGATTTCTTTTTACTAAAACGCCTATTAAACATTTAATCCTGAAAAAGTTCAGGCGTCTTGTTTCAGAACATAGTAAAAATGAAAAATGTAATTCGTTTAACAGTTTTATCTATTACCCTTTGTTTCTTTTCATGTAAAAAAGATAAAAAAGTAGAACCAGATGAAGATACCTCTAATTCTTCCGCAACCACTTATCCTAACTACTCAAATTTAAAAGTTGGAAATTACTGGATATATCAAAGATTTGAAATTGATACTTCTGGAAATGCCACTCCACTTGCAATTGTTGATAGTTGTTATATTGAAAAAGATACGCTAATTCATGGGAACACTTATTATAAGTATGTGTCTCCTAATTTTGGCAATACAGTTGGACCAAACTCTGTTTCTCCTAACGTTGCTGAATTTTATAGAGATTCGTTGAGCTATATCGTAACCAATAATGGACGAATTGAGTTTTCTTCTCAGGATTTTACAACCATCTATAAATCCGGATATCAATTGGTAAATCCTAATGATACAGTTTGCAGGTTCGAATTTAAAATGGGGAATCAAAATGTATTAGTTACTACACCTTCCGGTACATACAACACATCTAGTTTTAATGAAACGTATTATATGTATCCAAATTATAATGTAGGTGGTTCTGTAAGAACTAGGCATACTAGGTATGCTGAAAATGTTGGCAAGGTAACTCAAGAATGGTACTTTTTTGTAAGCCTTCCTACCAGATGGGAAAGACGATTAATTAGATATCATTTAAATTAGCAATAAAAAAGCCTTGCACATTGTGTAAGGCTTTTTTATTTTATACTATTTAAAATATCTTCTAATATTTTTCTGTCATTATTAAGTCTGGGTACTTTAAACTGCCCGCCCAATTTATTATTAGCTTTTAACCATTTGTAAAAACTACCTTTAGTTAAAACGTTAATAACTGGTAAATGTAAAATGTAATCATTAAAACGTTTTGCTTCATAATCGGAGTTGATTTGTTTTAATGTGTCATCCAATACACTTTTAAAATAATCCATATTTGTTGGAGCTTGTTCAAATTCAATTAACCACTCGTGCGCTCCTTTATTATTGTTCATGAAAATTGGAGCAACTGTGAAATCAGTTATATGAGCGCGTGTTTTTTCACATGCAACCTTTAATGCAAGCTCTGCATTGTGTATCATAAGCTCTTCTCCAAAAACATTAATATGTTGTTTGGTTCGGCCAGTAATAATAAAACGGTATGGGCTTAAATTTGTGAATCGAATAGTATCTCCTATCTGATAACGCCATAAACCAGCGTTTGTGCTTATTACAATAGCGTAATCTTTATCTTTTTGTACTTCAGATAAGTTATAAATTTTTGGATTTTCTTTTCCAACTTCCGCTGTAGGAATAAATTCATAATAAATTCCGTAGTCCAACATTAACAACATTTCGTTGCTAACTCGTTCATCTTGTATTCCAAAAAAGCCTTCAGAAGCACTGTAAAGCTGCATAAATGCAACTTTATTATTATTAAAAAGTTGATCAAATAATTCTTTGTATGGTGTAAAGCTTACACCTCCATGAAAGTATACTTCTAAATTAGGCCAAACCTCTTTTAAGTTATCTGTTTGTTTAATCTCTAAAATTCGTTTTATTAAAACCAGCATCCAACTCGGAACTCCTGCTAAACTAGTCACATTTTCGTTTGCCATGGAGTTTGCCATTTGCTCAAGTTTTTCTTCCCAATTATCCATTAAAGCGATGTTAACATCAGGTGCTCTGAAATACTCAGCCCACATTGGTAAATTTTGAATAATAATAGCGCTTACATCTCCATGATAAGATTTATGGTCTCCAAAATCATCTGTTTTAAAACTACCACCAAGCGCTAAGTTTTTTCCAGTAAATAATTTTGTGTCGGCGTTATTAATACATTGAAACGTGATCATATCTCTGCCACCATTATAATGGCAACCATCTAAAAACTCTTTACTAACGGGAATGTATTTGCTTTTATCTGTTGTTCCACTACTTTTTGCAAACCATTTAATTTCTGAATTCCATAATAAATTTTGTTCACCTCTACGTGTTCTTTCAATTAAAGGTTTTAAGGTTTCATAATCATTTATAGGAACCTGTTTTTTAAATTGCTCATAGCTATGAATTGATTTGAAACCATGTTGTTTCCCAAATTCAGTGTCTTTTGCAGATTTAATAAGTTCGTGCATCCACTCGTCTTGCACATCATGAGGGTATTTCATGAAGAGCTCAATTTGGTGCATGCGTTTTTTCATGAGCCATGATGCTATGGAATTTAGGATAGCCATTGCGTAAAGTTAATGATATTATTTTAGAGAACTTAGTGCTTCCTCTATTTGAGATTTATATACTTCATCAAAAAGTTCTACATAAATATCTTGTTGTTTATAGCCAAGTATAATATTGCTTAATGATTTTTCTAGATGTTTTTTACTCAAATCTTTTTTGTTTAATTGTTTGTAAAGTAAGCCTAAATAAAAATTAGCTTCAATAGGAAATTTAGTTTGTTTGATAGCTTTTTTGTAAAATTTTTCTGCGTTTTTTAAATCATTTAATTTTTCATAGTTACGTGCTATATAAAAGTAAATGTATGTATTGCAGTTTTTTTGTCCGAAATGGCTAGCTTCAAATTTTTCGTTTAGTTCAAATTCTTTAATAGCATTTTGATATTGTGATAATTGATAGTAACATAATCCTTTCAAGAAATGAATGTTTTCGCCAACCGGGGCATCTACGTCTTGGGGAGTTAATTCATCATAATGATTTAAATGTTTTAATGATTTTTCATAATCTCTGTAATAATATAACATTACCCAGCCATAATACCCTTCCACTTCTCTTGCGTTTATAGATAAACTTTTTTCAAGTGCCTGAATGGCTTCGGTATAATTACCATGTTTGGTGTTTTGAACAGAGTACGAATGCCAATCGCCTGCAGTAATACTATCATGTTTTGCAATGCATAAATTCATTAGTTCATTACCACATTTGTCGTTACCATGATAAGAAATAAAGGTTCCCATTTCTAATATTTGTTTTTTAGTAAATTTATTTTCTTCTAAAAAACTTAAAATGTCTTTAGCATTTAATGAAGAATGACAACGCTCTAATTTGTAAGCTAAAGTCATAGTGTCATTTTGTGCACGAGAATGCAAACAAAAGAAAATAGGTAGTATTAAGATGCAACTATTTAGGAAGTATTTCAATGAGTTTACCGTTATTAAATCTAAATGAATAAAATTTTCGAGAATTTATAGGATTACGTTGCTCGTCTAGCTGTGGTTTCCATGGAGATGTTTGTTTTACTGCTTGGAGTACTTGACTACATAATGTTTCAATTTCTTTTGTAATGCTCAATGGTTTATAATTTAAATCACATAATTGAGTATTGTAAAAATTAGTCTCACCTTTATAATTTATAAAAAAGTTAACAGTAATAATTCCGTTAAAGTTTGTTTGCGCGGTTATTGCTTTATAGAATTCTTTTTTTACCGTATAAAAATCTTTTCCATTACTAGATGAAGTAGAGTGGTAATATGGGAAAATTGGCTTATCCCAAAAAAAGGAACAACTATCCGTTTGAGAAAAAGAAATGCCATAAACAAACAATAATGCAATTGTAAGTTTAAACCTTAAATAACTATTTTTTTGTTGATAGATAATTTTCAAAAGTATTTAAATCCATTGCATTTAAACAGTTATCTTTTGTTAAAAGTCCTTTTCTTGCTACTAATGTTCCGTATCTCATATCATGATATCCTTTTAATTGATGAGCATCAGGGTTAATAGAAATCAGTACTCCTTTTTCTAAACAATATGGTATCCATCGCCAATCAATATCTAATCGATAAGGGTGTGCGTTTAATTCAATAACAACTTTGTTGGCCGCACAAGCATCTATAATTTTTTTATGATTAATAGGATATCCAGGACGTCCTAATAGTAAGCGACCTGTTGGGTGTCCTAAAATAGTAGTATATGGATTTTCAATTGCCTTTAATAAACGAGTGGTTGCTTTTTCTTCATCCATTTTTAAATTAGCATGAACAGATGCAACAATAAAATCAAAGGATTTTAAAACGTCTTCTTCATAATCTAAATCCCCATTTCCTAAAATATCACTTTCAATTCCTTTAAAAATTTTAAATGGAAATAATTGCTTGTTTAATTTTTCAATTTCTTGATGTTGAAGTAATACCGTTTCTGGTTTCAAACCATCAGCATAAACTGCTGTTTGCGAGTGGTCGCAAATACCTAAATATTCATAACCTAATTCCTTACAATATTTGGCCATTTCTTCTAAAGTATTCATCCCATCGCTATATGTTGAGTGATTATGAAGTATGCCTTTTAAATCAGATAATTCGATAAGTTTTGGTAATTGATTTTGTTTTGCTTTTTCTAATTCAAATAATCCCTCTCTAAGTTCAGGTTCGCAATATTGTATTTTTAAATTAGAATATATTGAAGCCTCGCTGTCGTATTTTTTTGTTTCTAAAGATGTAAATTGAATACCTTCTAAATGTT
>JBBIUW010000097.1:0-8277 GCA_037440045.1 Sphingobacteriaceae bacterium | reverse complement strand
CGTTCTTACGTCCCATGTGTCCGTATGCTGCTGTTTCGCTATACATTGGTGTACGTAATTTGAAACGTTGCTCAATAAAGTAAGGACGCATGTCAAATACTTTTTGAACAATTTTAGCAATCTCTCCATCAGTCATTTTTACTTTTGATGTTCCATAAGTATCAATAAAAATACCCATTGGTTGTGCAACACCTATAGCATAAGATACTTGAACTAATACCTCATCACACACACCTGCTGCTACTAAGTTTTTAGCAATATGACGTGTTGCATAAGCTGCAGAACGGTCAACTTTACTTGGATCTTTACCAGAGAAAGCTCCACCACCGTGAGCACCTTTTCCACCGTAAGTATCTACAATAATTTTACGACCTGTTAAACCAGTATCTCCGTGTGGTCCACCAATCACAAATTTACCTGTTGGGTTAATGTGGTAGTTAATTTTATTGTTGAATAAGTGAGCGTATTTAGGATAGTTTTTCTTAACACGAGGAATTAAAATTTCGATGATATCTTTTTTAATCTTCGCTAACATTTTTGGCTCAGTATCAAAATCATCATGTTGTGTAGATACAACAATGGCATCAATACGAACAGGCTCATTGTTATCATTATATTCTAATGTAACTTGAGATTTAGCATCAGGACGTAAATATTTAATTTGTTTATTTTCTCTACGTAATGCAGCCAACTCTAATAAAATACCGTGAGCTAAGTCTAATGCTAAAGGCATGTAGTTAGCTGTTTCGTTAGTTGCATAACCAAACATCATACCTTGATCACCAGCACCTTGCTCTTCTTTTTTCTTTCTGTCAACACCTTGATTGATATCAGCAGATTGTTCGTGAATAGCAGATAAAATACCGCAAGAGTTTGCCTCAAACATGTATTCTGATTTTGTATATCCAATTTTACGAATTACTTCGCGAGCAATTTCTTGAACATCTAAATATGCTTTTGATTTAACCTCTCCAGCTAACACAACCTGACCAGTTGTTACTAAAGTTTCGCAAGCTACTTTACTTTGAGGATCGAACGCTAAAAAGTTATCGATTAAAGCGTCTGAAATTTGATCGGCAACCTTATCTGGATGGCCTTCTGATACTGATTCTGAGGTGAAAAGATATCCCATATTTGTTTTTTTGTTTGTTTTAATTTTTATTACAAGAGCAACAAATTTAAAGTTTTGAATTGGTAATAAAAAAAATGTTTTGAACAATTATGTTAATGTCTGTTCTAGTGATTTTTTGCCTGTCTCTTTTCAAAAAATAGTATCGATAATTTGGGTGTCATCTTCTCGATACGTACTTGCAAGATACAGACAAACACTACTCGAAATGACATTTTTCCCAATAAAAAAGCCCTAACTCAATGATAGGGCTTTTTATTATATTAACTAATTATACGTTTATTTTACTTTATACATCCATCCCATTTTATCATCCGCTTTACCTTTACGAATTCCGCGTAATGTTTCGTCTACTTTAGTACAAAACGGACGCTCTGTTACTGGAGGTAATTCCATATAAGTCTCCTGATATCCAATACCAATAATTGGAGCAATTGTAGCAGCTGTACCAACACCAAATGCTTCTTTAATTTCTCCTTTAGCGTAAGCGTCTAAAATTTCTTGAATCGAAATTTTGCGTTCTTCTACATTCATTCCCCAGTCTCTAGCCAATGCTAAAACACTACGACGGGTAATACCATCTAATATTGTATCGCTTAATGCTGGTGTTACTACTGAATTACCAATCACAAACATTAAGTTCATCGTTCCAGATTCTTCTAAATAAGAATGTGTAGCTCCATCTGTCCAAATTACTTGCTGGTAACCTTTTTGTTGAGCTAATTTAGTTGGATATAAACTACGACCATAGTTACCTGCTGCTTTCACAAAACCAACACCACCTTGCACCGCACGAATGTAGTTAGTTTCAATTAACACCTTAATTGGTTCGCTATAGTATTTACCTGCAGGGCAAGTAATAATTACAAATTTATAGGTATCACTAGGTTTTACACCAATCGCTTCATCTGTAGCAATTAAAAACGGACGGATATATAATGAACCTGTTTCTGAAGTTGGAACCCAAGCAGCATCTAATTTTAATAACTCTAATAAACCTCCCATAAAAACCTCTTCAGGTACTTCGGGCATTGCCATACGGATGGCAGATTTATTTAAACGATTAAAGTTATCGATAGGTCTAAAAATACTTACTTCACCAGCATCATTTTTGTAGGCTTTCATTCCTTCAAAAATAGCTTGCCCATAATGTAACGCAGACATGGCATAACTCATAGGCATATCCTGATATGGCATGATGTGTGAGTTTCCCCATTTACCATCAGCGTATTCAGCAATAAACATATGATCTGAAAAACATTTTCCAAAAGGCACATTGTTTACATCATACTCACTCACTCTACTGTGAGCTGTTTTTTCAATTTTAATATCAGCGTTTGCAATCATTATTTTAGTATTGTATTAAACAAATTAGCACATAATTTTTGTTAGTACAAACTTTTTAGTCGATTATTTTAGGGGGTTCAAGGAAATTGAGGCAATTCTGATTTTTTTCTTTAAAAATTTGTTTTTAATGGAATTTTACTATTTTCGTAAACTTATTAACAATTTGAGGTTTATTGTTCATATTCTTTTTATTGCTCTTCTTTTTCATGCGGCAATTAAAGCAGAAGGAGAGCCCAAGCGAGACACCACTCGTTTAAAAATTGCTGCGTCTACTATTTCTAATGAAAACAAAGGTGTAACCAAACTACAATTGGTTAATCTTGTGGATTCTTTATTAGACTTAGATTCCATTGATGAAAAAGAAATTGAGTTAATTAGCTATTACAACAGTATTTTATCGTCTCAAGAGGCAAATCTTACGGTGGTAAAGTATGGTAATTTACCTGCCACCAATTTTTATGACGATTTTGATGAGAGTACCGTATTTAATATCGTTCCTGAAACTGAATTTCCTGAATCTCAAATTATAAAAATAGAAAGTGATTCTTTAGGCATTTATCATCATCCTAAAGTTGGTCCTGTAAATTCAAAATTTGGCTGGAGAGACGGTCGTATGCATAAGGGTATTGATATTAATTTACATAAAGGCGACCCTGTAGTTGCGGCATTTGATGGCATGGTGCGTATTGCGCAAGCAAAGGGAGCATTTGGCAATGTTATTATCATAAGACACTATAATGGATTAGAAACGGTTTATGCGCATTTATCAAAAATAAAAGTAAAGCCAGGTCAGGTAGTTATAGCGGGTCAGTTAATTGGCTTAGGTGGAAATACAGGAAGAAGTAGCGGTCCGCATTTGCATTTTGAAGTTCGATTTAAAGGTCAAGCCTTAAATCCTTCATCAATCATTTCTTTTACCGAAAATAAAACACTCAATGATTCCATTATTATTAAAAAATCTAGATACGGTATTTGCGCTTATCCTAGTAATGCTACTCTTCACACTATTGAACGAGGCGATACTTGGTACGAAGTTGCAAAACGTTACGGTTTATCGATGAAGGAGTTATGCGCACTTAATGGAACTGACAGACGCTACTACTTAAAAATTGGTCAAAAATTAAGAGTGCATTAATTACATTAAGGATTTAACCAGTACACAAATTTCAGAACCACCCCTCTGTTTTTTTCTCCAAAATTATCTGAGTAGTAATTATCTGAGTAAACAATAAACACATCACTCATTGGCTTGAATCGCCATTGAAAACGAGCATTAATATTCACATTTTTGATTTGACTGTTGTACTGAATAAATGTGGTAAAAAATACACTCTTGGTAAATGATAATTCAATTTTAGGTCCTATTAAATCTAAATATACTTTTTTTGGCAAATGAGGTAACACAATTTCGTCATGCGTATAGCTAGCAGTTACAATAGCATAAGGCTGGTGCCTAAAAACTATATCCGCATTATAAGATAATTTTGTACCAGTAAAGTATGTACCATAAGTAACTCCTGCAGATGCATTTAATACTTTGCGTTGGTTGGTCTTAATTTTTAATCCATAATCCTGATAGTAATAATTACCTACAGCTAAATATGGATTTCCTGAAAACGTAACATCTGTTGGATATACTAATCGTGTATAAAAGTTTCTGTAATCAAGAGACAAAGCAGAGGTGTTGGTTAAATTAAAATCCCAACCTAATTGATGCATCATATCTGTTGTAATGTATTTATCATTCGCATAATAATCCATATACCAACGAGGTCCCATTTTATTTATCATTGATTTTTTAGGATAGATGAAGTAATTGATACTAGGCTCTAATCTCCAATAAGTATTTTTGATTGTTACATTTTTAGCATAGTCTAGTTGGTTAATACGCGGTGTAAAACCAGTTTCAGCATTATAATTTTTATTTACGTACTCATGATTCCATTGAATATTTATTTTTTGAGTATTATATGAAAGCCATGTTGCATGGGCATAAGCATCGTTATTCATGGTATTGGATAAGGAATGATGAAAAAATGCTTTCCCCATCCACTTATTGTTATTACTATTCAAATTATAATCAGCACCAACTACTCTATTAAAATTAACACCTGCAAATCCTAATGTATCATACTGCTGACGATTTACAAAAATGAAAGATATATTAGAACGTTTAAAAACATTACGCTGCACAGCTGCTACAAAATAGTTTTGCGCATACACATCTGTTTCTAAAATTTTGGTTTGGGCTGTTTGCACATCCATAACTCCTATCCGCCAGTTTTTATTAGGCTTACCGCTCAATCGAACTCCAGCAATAATAGGTACAGCACTTCCATTATTAAATCCTATTCGTCGTGAAAAAAACGGACGTATTTGACGAAACCCAAAGTTGGCAAATAAGTCGCTATTCTCAATAAAAAACTGTCGCTGCTCAGGAAAAAACAAACTAAACCTTGTTAAGTTAGTTATCTGCCTATCCACTTCCACCTGAGAAAAATCAGGGTTAAATGTAATATCTAAGTTTAATGATGACGATAAAGCAATCTTTGCATCGGCACCAATATTGCCTTCATATACCACTGGTTTTTTAGCTGCAAAATCCTGACTTGCTTTAGCTATACCATAAGGAATAATGGCAATATTTCTACCAGCCTTAGGCAACGTATCCCAATCTAGATGTCCAACAAAAGCTAATGTGGCAATATTAAATTGTCGTGGCACTTTGCTCCACGATGAATTTTCATTTTGTTTTAAATCATTTCGCGAAAAATTAATTCCCCATTTACTGATATCGTTTTTGTAACGAATAGTTTTAAATGGAATTTCCATTTCTACTATCCAACAATTTTGTTTTCTGGTTACGGCGCTATACCATTTATTATCCCAGTTAGTAGTAACCCCCTGCCCTCCTCCTCCGGCAACCAAACCCTCACGCTGCACACCATAAGGATTTACTCCAAAACTAAAGCCATTTTGTTTATCTAAAAACGGATCGATGGTAATAACAAAACAATCACTCACTGGATACGAAAAATCTCTTTTCAGTGATTGCACCACATAATTACCTGGTAACGAATCGTAGCATATAGCAGCTACAAAAATAGACTTATCATTATAGGTAACATAAGCTGTTGTTTTGGTTTTTGCTAAACTAGTATCGTAAGGAAAGTTTTGCCAAAAATCTGTTGCAGGCACACAATATTGCCAAAACGATTCGTTTAATTCTCCATCAATAACAATAGATTCTGTTGATTTACAAATAGGCAATACTTTATCGTTTTGAGCACTTAATCTCAACCCAATCAATATTAAAAATATGTAAACAAAAGTTCTCACAACAATATATCATGTATCAAAACACCAAACGTTTCGATATGTTTGGGTAAAAATACGTTATTATACATTTTATTATAAAAATTCTTTACTTATATTTAAAACTGTAAATAATAATGGTAACTCATGCAAATAAAACCAACAACACTAAAAGAAATTGCCGCAATTATTAATGCAACCTATGTTGGAAGTGACTCTCATGTAATAACTGGTTTTAATGAAATACATCGTGTTACAAAAGGCGATGTGGTTTTTGTAGATCATCCAAAATATTATGACAAAGCGCTTAACTCTGCCGCAACAACTATTATTATTAATAAACAAGTAGATTGTCCTGAAGGAAAAGCTTTAATTATTCATAACGAACCTTTTACGGCCTTTAATCAACTAACTCAACATTTTCAACCAAAACAGTATTCATCACAACCAATTAGTGCTACTGCTACTATTGGAAAAAATACCGTGATTATGCCAGGGTGCTTTGTTGGTAATAATGTAATTATTGGCGACAATTGTATTTTACATCCTCATGTGATTGTTTATGATAATTGTGTGATAGGGAATAATGTGACCATACATGCAGGAACCGTAATTGGTTCTGATGCTTTTTATTTTAAAAATCGAAAAACACATTTCGAACAACTGCAAACATGCGGTAATGTAATTATAAAAGACAATGTGCAAATTGGTGCAAACTGTACATTTGATAAAGGCGTAACGTCTGATACAATAATTGGCAAAGGAACTATTATGGATAATTTAGTTCATATAGCGCATGATGTAGTTATTGGAGAGATGTGTTTATTTGCTGCCAACGTAGCAATTGCAGGCTGTTGTACAATTGGCAACAATGTTACCATGTGGGGACAAGTTGGTGTATCTAGCGACATTACTATTGGAGATGGAGCAGTTATACAAGCACAAAGCGGTGTTGGAGAAAATGTACCTGCAGGTAAAACTTATTTTGGTTCTCCTGCTTATGATGCCAGAGCAAAAATGCGCGAAGTGTTTGCCGTAAAACAATTACCTTCTTTAATTCATAAACTGTACGATAAATAATTGGCAACCTCTAAAAAAAATACACGTCCTACTTCCAACTCTGTTAAAGATGTGAAACTAAATTCTTTGTTAGAAATGACAAAGGCTATTAATAATAATCTCACCACATCTCAGTTACTGGATATTTATCAGGAGATTTTAGAGAACCGATTAAAAGTTGGGAAACTGGTATTGTTTAGTTTTACTACAGAATGGACCTGTATTTTAAAATACTGTGTCGATAAAGAATACAACCACCTAGTATTTGAACCTGAGTTATTAGATATCAAAGAAATTGAAACGATTTCCTATTCAAAAGGAAATTTAAGTCAAAAGTTTGAAATCGTAATCCCTGTTTATCACAAGCAAACACCCTTGGCCTTTGTGTTATTGGGGGATATCGACGAGAAGAAAATTGAAATGAGTTCAGCCATCAAACACTTACCTTTTATTCAAACATTAACAAATGTAATGGTGGTGGCGATTGAAAATAAAAAATTATATAAAACATCCTTACAAAAAGCTGCTATACAAAAAGAATTAGAACTAGCTCAAAGCATGCAAAAGTTATTGTTTCCATCTTCATTACCAAATATCGAAGAACTAGAAATGAATGCTTTGTACCTACCTCATCAACAAGTGGGTGGCGATTACTATGATGTTATTTGGATTAATGAAGTAGAATTTGTGTTTTGTTTGGCAGACGTATCAGGTAAAGGAGTTGCTGCAGCTTTACTAATGAGTAATTTACAAGCCGCATTGCGTGTACTTTTAAAATACACACAAAACTTAACCGAAATTGTTATCGATATCAATCAATTAATTTGCGATAATGCCAAAACAGAAAAATTCATTTCTCTATTTATTGCTAAATATAATATTGGTACACATAAATTGTCTTATATCAATGCCGGACACAACTCACCAATATTATTAAGTAATAATCAAGCTATTGAATTAGATAAAGGCTGTACTTTATTAGGCATCACCAATCCTTTAATGTCACTCGAAACAGAAACATTATTAATCTCTCCTCAATCTATTTTATTCGCCTACACAGATGGCTTAACGGATACAGTGAATAGTCATGATGATACAATTTCTGTTGAAGAACTGAAAAACATTCTTAAGAATAATAAAAACTCAAATTGCGAATTCATCAACAAAGCCATGATGTATTATCTGGAAGAATTTAAAGGAGAAATGCCTTTTGTAGATGACATTGCGATGTTGACTTGTAAGTTTAATTAAGAGTGCCAAATTTCCCAAGCCTTATCTGCTTCAACTCGGAGGTTGCGTTCTTTTATCGAGACGATCTCTTTTTCTATATTCTGGATTCACATAAAAATGTTTTCCAAAACACCTTATCTTTCCGCTTGCCGCATCCGTCTCGTAAAAAGAATCAATAAAACCTACCAACTTTCCCC
>JBBIUW010000096.1:0-8301 GCA_037440045.1 Sphingobacteriaceae bacterium | reverse complement strand
TTGATTTTAAGACCTTTAATATTACCGTAGTAGCGCCTCCACCATTAAACTTAATTGGAGTGCCATTAGGCAGTAATATTAAACTCACATGGAATAAACCTAGTTGCCATTTATCAACCGGAAATAAAATAGAGAAATATTGTGTTTATAGAAAAGAAAATTGTACGCCTTGGACTCATGCTATTTGCGAAGTAGGAGTTCCTGCATATACAGGTTATGTTAAAATTGGCTGCACATCCAATTTGAATGATACCACGTTTTTAGATACAAATAACGGCAATGGATTATCACAAGGAACAAATTACAGCTATATTGTAGAAGCTGTATACACAGATGATGCCAGAAGCTATGCTTCAAACCAAATATGTGTTCAGCTAAAAAGAGATGTTCCTATTTTAGTAAATGTAGATGTTAAAACAACAGATATAACAACAGGATCTATTTTTGTAAGATGGATAAAACCATTATTAGGTGCAAACGCATTAGATACCCTTGCAGTTCCTGGCCCTTATGAATTTAGGTTAGTTCATCATGATGGATTTACAGGCACTTTCTCTACTGTTTATTCTGTAACAGAACCTTATTTTAAAGGCATTAACCAATTAGCAGACACTACCTATACTCATATAGGCACTTCGCTTAATCCTTTAAATACTAAAACAATTGGCCACACCTATAAAATCGAATTTTATGCAAATGGACAATTTGTTGGGAATGGACAAAAAGCATCGTCGGTGTTTTTATCATTATCGCCTAGCGATAACAAGATGACATTAACATGGCAATCCCAAACACCATGGAGTAACTATTTGTATTACATATACAGAAAAACACCTTCTCAAAGTACATTCACCTTAAGAGACAGTACATCTTTATTAACATACACAGACACTGGATTAGTAAATGGCGCAGATTACTGTTACAAAGTGCAATCAAAAGGACAATACTCTGATCCAACTATCTTAAGACCATTATTGAACTTTTCTCAGGAATTGTGCGAAAAACCAAAAGATACAACACCACCATGTGCACCTACATTATCAATAGAATCTGATTGTTTAATACCCAATGTTGTTTTAAAATGGAATAATCCTAATCACACATGCAGCGATGATGTTGTTAAATACAATCTTTATTTCGCAGAAACCGAAGATGAACCTTTGGTACTAACTGATTCCATTAAAACATTAAATGATACTATTTTGGCATTCGACAACTTAACATCTATAGCAGGTTGTTACGCTATTAGTGCCGTTGATTCTTTTGGAAACGAAAGTGTTTTAAGTGCTAAGATATGTGTGGATAACTGTCCTGAATATGAACTACCAAATGTTATAACTGCTAATGGTGATGGAATAAATGACTTTTTCAAACCAATCAAAAATAAGTTTATTAAAGACATTGATTTAAAGGTTTATAACAGATGGGGCACCTTGGTTTTTGAAACAACTGATCCTGCAATTATGTGGGATGGAAAAGTAATTCAATCTAAACTCCTATGCGCAGAGGGTACATATTTCTACGTCTGTCAGGTCAACGAAATAAGAGTTAAAGGCATTGTGTCGAGAGATCTAAAAGGGTTCTTGCAGGTATTTCATAAATAATTGATATTGTGTCGAAACGAACCACATTGATATTTTCGGTTTTAGTAGGTTATATTGTTCTGCAATTTTTATGGTGGGAAATTCTTTTAGTAAGGCAATCCGACAATATCATTTCTTTAAAACAAAACATCGCTGCTTTATCATCAAGCGATGATAATATTATTTTAAAGGATATTGCTGATTTACAAGAAAAGAAAACCACGCGCGTATATATGATTGTGGGAGAAGGGACCGTTTTTTTACTAATACTTTTATACGGCATCTATCAAGTTCGTCAATCAATAAAAAGAGAGAGCGAACTCGCTAATCAAAAAAGTAATTTTATTTTGAGTGTTTCTCACGAATTAAAAACACCTATAGCAGCCACAAAACTACAATTACAAACCTTATTAAAGCATGATTTAGAAAGAGAGAAACAAAAAGAGCTACTTAATAATGCATTAAACGAAAACAATCGATTGCATAAATTGGTAGATAATGTTTTGATGGCTAATCAAATTGAGAACAACAATTTAAGCGTCCAAAAAGAAAAAATAAATTTAAGCGAATTAATAGAAAGCACAATTAAACGTTATTTTTCAGAACAAATTGAAAAGAAAAATATCACTCTAAATATCGAATCAAATTTATTTTATACTGGAGATAAAGAGTTACTTCCTTCTATCTTTATTAACTTAATAGAAAATGCTATTAAATACTCATTTGAAACAGTAGTAATTGATATTGTTTTAAAAACAAACAATAACGCTCCATTTTTAGAAATCAAAGATCAAGGATGTGGTATTTCGGATACTGAAAAAGATACTGTATTTCAAAAGTTTTTCAGAAGTGGTAGCGAAAACACTCGCAAAACAAAGGGAACAGGCATTGGACTGTTTATTGTAAAAAGCATTTGTGATTTACATCAAATACAAATTAAAATTTCCGACAATCAACCCAATGGCAGTATATTTCAAATTCAATTTTAAGGTAACCATGTTAAATAAATTGCCGTTTTTATTTATCGCACTATTTCTTTTATCATGTTCCTCAGATCAAGAAATAAAAAACAATGATACGTTAAAATCAATCCCATTAGCTTATGCAAAACGTTTCACAGTAAAAACTTCTGCCGATTTTTCTGTTCTTGAATTACATGGAAATAAAAATGATACTAGTATAACAGCTACATTTGTGTTATACAAAAATCAAAAACCAAATTATTCGAAAGATGCGTATTACATCAAAACTCCTGTAACACGTGTTGCATCTATGAGTTCTATATACACAACCATGATAGCAGAACTAAATAGCAGTAATAAAATTGTTGCTATAGATAATGTGGATTATTACAACAATACATACATACAGCAACAAGTTAAAAAGGGATTAATTACTGAATTGTCAAAAGGTCCTCAAATAGATATAGAAAAAACAATAAGCTTAAATCCCGATTTGTTTTTAACGTTTGGAATGGGTAGCCCAAAAGACGATGTTGACAAAAAACTGATTCAGTCAGAAATTCCTATCGCGGTTAGTATTGATCATTTAGAGGAAACTCCTTTAGCTAGAGCAGAATGGATAAAGTTTTATGCTTGTTTTTTTAATAAAGAAACATTGGCAGACTCCTTATTTAAAATCACTGAACAAAAATATAATGCTTTAAAAACCATTGCCCTAAAGGCTACAAAAAAACCGAGTGTATTAACCGAAATTAAATACGGAGATGCTTGGTATATTCCTGCTGGAAAAAGTTTTATTGCTCATTTAATACAAGATGCTGGTGGAGATTATTTTTGGAAAGAAGATACAAAAACAGGAAGCTCTGCACAATCTTTTGAAACAGTGTATAGCAAAGCAAAAGACTGTGATATTTGGATTAACTTATATAACCTAAATTCTAAAAAAGAATTATTGAGTTATGACGAACGCTATGGATTATTCAAAGCCTGCAAAAACAATCAATTGTATAATAACAATAAAACACAAAATACCTTAGGATATAGCAATTATTGGGAAACTGGCATTACTCATCCTGAAGATGTATTAGCAGATTTAATTGCCATCTTCTCTCCTGCTTTATTGCCAAATCATACGTTTATTTATTATAAAAAATTAGAGTAATTTTAAATTGTGCCAAAATCTAAATTCATACTCACAACCATATTACTACTATTAGCTTTAGTAGTACTTTGTGTGTTTGACTTATGTTTTGGAAGTACAAATTTATTCAGCATGGAAACATCGAATCCTATGTTTTCCTCTATTTTATATGATATAAGATTACCAAAAACATTAACCTCCATTATGGCTGGTTCAGGTTTGGCTTTATGTGGTTTATTGATGCAAAGTCTATTTCGAAATCCTTTAGCTGGTCCATATGTATTAGGGGTAAGCAGCGGTTCAAGTTTATTTGTAGCAATAGCCACTATGCTCATTTCATCCATCCATATTTCTGGGTTCTTTATTATGGGCAAAAGTATTGTAACATTGTTTTCTATATTGGGTGCTTTTTTTGTAACTACAATTATTTTGCTTGTATCTAAAAAAAATAAAAGTAACGTCACTGTTTTATTGGTTGGTTTAATGTTAGGTCAAATCTTAAGTGCTTTACAAGGCTTAATTGAATACATGAGCAATGCTGATAATTTAAAAACATTTGTGATGTGGGGCATGGGCAGTGTTGGAAGCACCACCATGCAAGATTTATATTTTATTGCACCTATTTACGCCATTGCTATAATTACAAGTTTTATTTTTATTAAACCTCTCAATGCCATTTTATTAAACGAACAATACGCTCAAAATTTGGGTGTCAATGTAAATTCTTTGCGTTTATCTATTATTATTATATCAGCCATTTTAGTAGGTGTTATCACTGCTTTTTGCGGGCCCATTGCCTTTGTAGGTATATCGGTTCCTATTGCATCGCGTTTGTTTTTTAAAACATCACATCATTTGCATCAAATGACATTTTGTTTATTACTAGGCGCGTGTGTAGTATTAACTGCTGATGTTGTATGCCAAATGGTTAGTAGCCAATTTATGTTACCCATAAATACAGTAACCACCATTATTGGTTCTCCGGTAGTGATTTATTTATTATTCAAATCTAAATTAAGTGTAGGATGATAGATATCAAAAATTTAGAAATAGGTTATCAAAACAAACGTCAGCAAAATTCAGTGTTTAAGAACATGACTATGAGTTTTAATGCAGGTGATTTGGTTGGCTTAATGGGAGATAATGGTGTGGGAAAATCTACGTTCTTAAAAACACTAACTGGAACATTAGCTCCATTATCAGGAGAAATTAAAATTAACCACAAACATATTACACAATATACAGCTCAGGAACTATCACAAATGTTATCCATCGTGATAACCGAAAAAATTGGTGGTTTTAATTTAACGGTTTGGGATGTTGTAGCTACTGGGCGTACGCCTTACATCAATATTTTTGGAAAGCTAACTATTGAAGATGAAAGCATCGTTGCTAAAGCATTAGAACAATTGAACCTACTACCACTAAAAGATAAATTAATTGATGAGTTGAGTGATGGGCAACGACAAAAAGTAATGATTGCAAAATCTTTAGCACAACAAACACCTATTATTATTCTTGACGAACCAACTGCTTTTTTGGATCACACTTCCAAGCATCATTTATTTGCAACCCTCAAACAATTGTGCACTGAGCAACAAAAACTGATTATTGTTTCGTCACATGATTTAGAGTTGATGAAAACTTATATCAATAAGTCAGTGGCTATGGCTGAAGAAAAAATATTTTTATAAATACTAATCTTAAAGAACAATGATTTCTGCTTGAACATCAATTCTAAAGCCAGTTTGTTTGAATAATTTTAAATTGAACTCATTATCAATTACAACAAATCTCTCTCTCTTTTTATTACAGGCAAAAGCCTTTTTCTTTTTATAAGAACTTAAATCATGAGCACCAACTAACAACTCAATTGTTGAAACTAATTGCTCAATAGCCCCACTCTGCCATGGCGGAATTTGATTTTTTAATTCAACTAAATATAAGTGCTGATTAGTAGTCAACATGCCATCGCATCTTCTTATCCCTCCATATTCATAATCATTAATAACACATTTATCTATTGCAGTAAAAATAATTTCCAACTGATTATCATTCTTAACTTCAGCTATCCAGTTTTCTGGATTCTTTAAATCTGGGTAAGCTTTAGATCCGTCTTCATTATCACAAAGTCCAAAAACCGTATTTGAAATAGGTGGATATTTACAGCTTACACTAAAAAAATCTAAACTCATAACTCCTGCTCAATCTCTAACAATTCATCAAACATTTCATTTCCATGTCTTAATGATTGATTCAAATAATTATTATCTGATGGAATCCCCTCAGTATTTGACAATTTAATGATTACGCCGGTAACTTCGTTAAACTGATAAATCACAACATCGTCAGCTGATACAACAGATTTTAGTGGTACTATTTTATTCAATCTATCATTATTAACTTTTTTATAAAGCGATTCTCCTTGAATTGCAATACTTATATAGTTAACCAAATAAGGGCTATGCGTGGTAAAAATTAATTTATTGCCTTTATTTAAATTATTAAATTCTAAAAGCTTTTTCAACATTTCCCACTGTGAATTTGGAAATAAATTCTGCTCTGGTTCCTCAACTATATTTATAAAACAATCATTCTTTGTTATAGATGAAAGTAATTGCATAGCCTCTGTCCTTAGATCATCTTTTATAAAATCATGCTTTAATATCTCTAACAACCTGTTTCTTATTTTTTGATTCTCTTCTAGACTTGCTTTAGAAATGGAATTATCATCATTTCTATTAATCCCTTCACTTAGGTTTTTTGAAACTAAAAATAATGGGATAGAAGACTGAAATCCACTTGATGCTTCATAAAGGGGTAATTCATAATCATGTCCCTTTATCTTAGAAAGTCCTTTCTTCTTGTCAAATACAAATTGAATATTATTAATTGGCAAATCAATTGATTCGGATAACTCTTGTTTAGACCTTTCAAACTCTTCTAAAAATGTGTATAAAGTTTTAGGTAAATATTTTAATTTATCAGGTTGTGCAACAGCGCTTACAAAATTTCTTTCTGCTGGAACATACATAACTTTCGGAACCAAATATTTAGCTCCTTTGGTTTCTTCAATATTTAATCTTCCATTTTTAAAATCAAATCTATAGGCATCTCCTTCGTATTCAATTTCAGTATTTGATTTAAAGTAGTTCTTTAAATTTTGATAATCAACATAAAAATTTTCAAATTTTGATTTTCTTTTAACATCGCTTTTTGTAATAGCTTGTTTATATAAGGACTTTTCCAGCCAAGTAAATGTAGAAATTAGTTTGGCAATAGTACTTTTACCACTGCCCTGATTGCCAATAAAAATAGTAGTTTTCTTAATATCTATCCAATCATCGCCCGCACCATCTTTAATTGGTCCAAAATTCTTTATTCTTATTTTACTCATAAGTTTTAACTAATACTTTTTGCTCTAACAAAGTTAGAAAAATATATGACAATTTTCTGCTAATCCTTTAATACTGGAATTAATGATAATAACTATTTTAAATAAAAAAGTCCAACCGAATTAACGATTGAACTTTTTTGTTTTATGACTATGAAAATCTTATTTCTTTACGCGCTCTACATAAGAAGCTGTACGAGTATCAACTTTCACTAAATCGCCTTCATTGCAAAATAATGGAACGTTTACTTTTGCTCCACTATCTAAAGTTGCAGGTTTTAGGGTGTTAGTTGCTGTATCGCCTTTAACACCTGGCTCAGTATACGTAATTTCGCAAACTACAAATGTTGGAGCTTCTGCTAAAATAACGTTATCACCTTCAAAAGAAACTTTTACTTCCATTCCTTCTTTTAAGAATTGAGCTGCATCTCCAAATAACACCATAGGAACATGAACTTGTTCAAATGTCTCATTATCCATCACTACTGCAAAATCTCCTTCAACATAAATAAACTGCATTTGTTTAAAATCAACGCGCACTACATCAACTGTTTCACCACTTCTAAAACGGTTTTCAGTTTGCTTTCCATTTAATAAGTTACGCATTTTAGCTTGATAAAATGCACGTAAGTTACCTGGTGTACGGTGTTGCCATTCAGTAATTACTACTAATTCGTTGTTAAATCTAATAATCGATCCTACGTTAATATCGCCTGTATCTGCCATTTGTTCTAAATTTTATTGTGTTATATATTTTCTTTTAGTTTTCTAATTCATGAACCACACCCATATGACTGAATTTTTCAATTCGAGCATTAATACGCTCATCTGGTGTTTGTTTTTTTAATGTTGCTAAATGTTTTAAAATTTCTGCTTTCACTGTAGCAAACATTGTTTGTTGGTCGTTATGAGCGCCTCCTAATGGTTCTTTAATAATACCATCAATTAATCCATTTTTGCTCATATCATCAGCCGTTAATTTTAAAGCTTCTGCTGCAGTTTCTTTAAAACTCCAACTACGCCATAAAATTGATGAACAAGATTCAGGAGAAATTACAGAGTACCATGTGTTTTCTAACATCAATACTTTATCTCCAATACCAATTCCTAATGCTCCACCACTAGCACCTTCACCAATGATAATGCAAATTACAGGAACTTTTAATTGAGTCATCTCTAACAAGTTTCTAGCAATAGCCTCACCTTGTCCGCGCTCTTCTG
>JBBIUW010000095.1:0-8345 GCA_037440045.1 Sphingobacteriaceae bacterium | reverse complement strand
ATCAAGCAAAACAGTTTTCTAAATTTAAAGCAGTAAATGCAAAGGACTTAATTCTCGAAAAAGCGAAAACAGAACAAATTATCCTTATCAACGAAGCTCATCAACAACCTTACCATAGGGTATTTACAACTTCATTACTTCACGACCTTTATAAAGCTGGTTATAGATATTTCTCAGCTGAAACAATTTCCAATTACGACATATCTATTGAAGAGCTTAAAAAAAATAATTATCCAACAATCCATAGCGGCTATTATACTCGTGAACCACTTTATGGAAATTTAATTAGAGAAGCTATTAATGAAGACTTTGAGATTTTTGGATATGAAACAACCAGAACTGACAATATCGATTCATCTGGTATTAACTTGAGAGAAATAGACCAAGCAAAAAACATAAAAAAAATACTAGATAAAGATCCAAAAGCTAAAATACTTATACATTGTGGATGGGATCACATTGTAGAAACTCCTTATAAAGCTTGGGGTAAAGCTATGGCAGGCAGACTTTATGAATATACTGGTATTAATCCCTTTACCATAGATCAAATAAAACTTACCGAACATTCTTCTCCTGAATATCAAAATCCATATTGGACAACCATAAACCTTGATTACTATGCAATGTTTGTTGACTCAACTAATGAAATTTTTTACGGGCCAAAAGAATACAAACAATACGATGCGAGAGTTTATCATCCAAAAACAAAATGGGAGCATGGTAGACCCCATTGGGTATTTGAAAATAATAGAACACCATATTACTTAAGAGATAAAATTACATTAACTTTTCCTTGTTTAGTATTTGCTTTTATTACAAAAGAAAAAAATGAAAATGATCATGCTATTCCTTTCGACATAATTGAACTTAAAACATCCACAGATAAAAAAGCACTATCTCTAAAAAAAGGCCAACAATTTACTATAGTTATTCGAGATGAAAATAATGCTGAACAAAAATTTAACGTACTGGTTGATTAATCTGTTTTCTGTATAAAACTTTCAATCTAAAAAATATTAGTACAGACATATGCATATTTACAATTTCGAACTCACTTCACAAAAACGTTTTATAACCTTGTAAAACAGTAAATCGACAAATGATTTACAATCTTCGATTGAAGCATAATTAATATACTTTGAAAAAAGTATATTCGCGGCGAAATACAATTTCGTATAATGGCCTATAGAATCATCTTAATTTTCTTGCTTGTATCTATCAAACTGAAGTCGCAATGTACCATTACAAGTAGCTGTGGATATTCAGTTAGTTTGAATGTTGGTCAATTAGCCATAGTACCAAGCTCAACATTTTGTCCGTTTGGTTTTAATTACAATATAAGTTTTTCTTATTCAGTAACCGTAAAAGGTGTAAACACTTGTTACAATAGTAATATTGGTATACAACCACAAATACTATGTGGAGGAACGAACAATGGCTATTAAACCATTAATGTTCCAGCTCCCACAGTAGGAAATTCTTTTTCAACAACTCACTTTAGTGGTACTTTAGTAACAGGTTCAAATCCTTTTATATCAACAGCAACATGTAATAGTGCTTCTCCAGTTAGCTTAAGCTGTAATGCATTACAAGTTACCATGTTTGGTCCAAATATTTCTGGTACTTTTCCTTGTAATATTGTAACATTACCTATTGAGTTGCTTTACTTTAATAGTTCACTATCATCAGAAGCTATTGTTTTAGATTGGGCAACAGCTACCGAAACCAATAATGATTTTTTTACAATTGAAAAAAGTATAGATGCGATTAATTTTTATGAGTTAGGAAACGTGCAAGGTAAAGGGAACTCTACAAATACAAATTATTATTCTTTAACCGACACAAACCCATACGTTGGAACTAATTACTACAGACTCAAACAAACAGATTTTAATAATCAGTTTAAATATTCTTCTATTATTAGTCAAGATTATCAGGACGCTATTAATTTTTCTGTTTACCCTAATCCTTTAGAGAATGGTAATTCATTACACATTAAATGTTCAGAACATCATAATACGCCTTTAGATTTAATAATTTACAACAACTTAGGACAAATTATTTTACATAAAACAGTTAAAACAGACTCGCAAAACGAAATTAAACTTAATGAATTACAATTGACAGCAGGCCTTTATGTTATTAAATTAAAATCAGAAACAAAAAGTTCGTTTGCAAAACTTATTATAGAATAAACATATCATCATTATTCACGAAGACTTTAGACGCTATCGGAATATTTTGCCCGCCTGAACGGAACGGGCAGGCATTGCAAATGCGGAGAAACATTTTATCTTTGTTATAAGCATAAACGTAGATAATGTTTTAATTTTACTACTGTAGCTTTAAAGTTTATGACAAGTATTATACAACAGTGCAAAGACAAAATTACATAGATATAAATAAAAGTATAAAGACGGGTTATCTATCGACTTTTGAGAAAAAAGACTTTTGGTTCTATGGCGACCTGTTTTTTACAATTATATTTTTATGTAATATGACTCTCGCTCTCTGCATAGCAATTAACACAGAATTGAAAATTGCTACTATACCTGATAGAATTTTCACAACTATTCTTTCTATATTATTAGTTCTATGCTTATATGCAATATATCGCAAAGCATTTGAATTTAAACTTTCAAATATTACCCATAACCTGACAAGAACTAGTATAAAGAGAATTATTGACAATCATCTAACAGAAATCGATAAATCAAGCATAATTGAAACGAAAGAACTGTATATAATAAAGAAAATAAAATCATACTATTATACTGAGTATGTTTTTATAATCACAAAAGACAAAACATATTTTAATATAACAAACCATTTCCCAAAATTGAATCCACCAATTTTGTTTTCACATATTTTTCTGAAACGAGACTTACAGAAACTTGTGAACCAAATCTTAAATAAATGAAATGCCAATCACTAAGATCATCTTTCAAAAAACATTGACAGCATCAAAACTATTTGAAATAATTATCTAAATTCAAGAATAAAAAAATAATGGATTCAACTACACAGCAAATTAAAGAATACATAAACAGTTTACCTGAAGCTAAACAACCCGACTTATTAATGCTTCAGAATACGATATTACGGATAATGCCCAAATGTAAATTATGGTTTTTTGATGGAAAAGATGAAAACGGAAAAATAGTTTCTAATCCTAACATTGGTTTTGGCGTGCATACTTTAAAATATGCTAACGGCACAACCAAAGAGTTTTACAAAATTGGTATTAGTGCCAACACCACTGGAATTTCGGTTTACATAATGGGAATAGAAGACAAAACATATTTAGCAAACACTTACGGCAAACTATTAGGTAAAGCAAAAGTTACAGGCTACTGTATTAAATTTAAAACCTTAAAAGATATTCATTTTGATGTACTTAAAACTGCTATCAAAGAAGCAGTAAATACTAAGTAACTAAAAATTAATCCTTAAAATACTTCATCAATATCATTTCTTCTAATGATATCAGTGCTTGGCGCATCATCATCATCCCACTTTGCCGATTGCACTGTTTTAGTAGCTGGCTGAGCTAAGAAATCTGTGTTTTGTGCTAAGCCTGAACTTGCTGTATTGCTCGTGTAAATATCCGAGCCTTCGTTGTAATCTAAATCCGTAAACTTAGCATACTGACCAATGAATTTCAATGGTACATCTACAATCGATCCATGACGGTTTTTGGCAATAATAATCTCTGCTCTGTTTTTGGTTGGTTGGTTATTTTCATCCACCTCAATACCATAATATTCAGGACGGTAAATAAACATTACCATATCCGCATCCTGCTCAATAGCTCCCGATTCACGTAAATCACTTAACTGTGGTCGTTTACTGCCACCAGGTCTGTTTTCTACCTGACGGCTCAACTGTGATAAAGCAATAATTGGAATTTCTAATTCTTTAGCTAACGATTTTAAACCACGAGATATTTGAGAAATCTCTTGTTCACGATTTCCCTTACTATCAGGGCCACCACTCATTAACTGCAAGTAATCGATAATGATTAAAGAAATATTTTGTTGTTCTTTTAAACGACGAGCTTTGGCGCGCAATTCAAAAATAGATAGGGCAGGGGTATCATCAATATATAAAGGAGCAACCGATAATTTTTTAATACGTTCGTTTAATTGAACAAACTCATGGTTATCTAAATTACCCTTTAAGATTTTATCTTGATTGATTTCTGTTTCGGATGAAATTAAACGTTTTACTAATTGCAAAGACGACATCTCTAATGAGAAAATAGCAACAGGCTTATTAAACTCAACTGCTGCATTTTTGGCCATGGTAACAACGAAAGCCGTTTTACCCATACCCGGACGAGCCGCTAAAATCAATAAATCTGATTTTTGCCAACCACCAGTAATTCTATCTAAAGCCGTAAAGCCCGATGGCACACCCAATAAACCATCTGTTTGTGCAGCAGCTGTTTCAATCTCTGTAATAGCTTGTGCAATTAAAGAAGTCATACCTGCATGTTGCTTACGCACGTTTGAATCTAAAATTTCAAAAATATGTTGTGTAGTAGCATCTAATAATTCAAATACATCGGTACTATCTTCGTATGCCGATTTAATAGTTTCGGTACTAATGCGAATTAACTCTCGTTGTAAATATTTTTGAGCTACAATACGAGCGTGATATTCGATATTAGCAGCAGATGCAATACGATTAGTTAAGGATGATACATAAAAAGAACCACCTACTAACTCTAATTCTCCGTTACGTTTTAATTCCTGCGTTACGGTTAAGATATCAACTGGCTCCGAACGATTAAATAAATTATAAATCGCTTTAAAAATAATTCCGTTTTGTTCTTTATAAAAACTTTCAGCCGATAGTACGTCAATCACAGTACTTAAGGCATCTTTTTCTAAAAGCATCGCTCCTAAAACAGCTTCTTCTAATTCAATGGCTTGTGGTTGTAGTTTACCAACTTCGTTAGATGGAGCAGGAGTAAATAATTTTTTACGGGTCTTATTTTGGTTATCGAAATTTTGCATAGTTTTTAGTACGGAGGGTAAAAATGCTCATTACTTTCTAATTATTGAATTTACGAAAATTAGCCGTCAAAGGCAAACTTAACAAATGACTAACAATGATTTTTAAATAACTGATAATCAGCTTTAAAATTGTTTATAACCCAGCAATTTGGATTTAAAATGTTAAGAAAATGGAGAATAAACTTTTTAACAATCCATTAGTAACGATTATGTCGTACAATATTTTAGTTTTTATATAATATCTTTAACATGAAAATAAATCACTTGAGAAGAATTATATATACATCAAAAGTTCATGCATTTTTATGCTTGTTTATTTTTGTATTTGCAAATGTTGTGATATCTCAAAACAATAACAACAAACAAACATTTTTAATTTTTTTTAATGAACAAAGTTTAGCAGGTAAAGTCAAAGCATTCGATACCTTAAACTTAGATTTAAAACAAGAGTATTACCCAATTGTAAAAGACGAGTTGCTTAAAATTAAAGCGCAAGCTATTGCAGATAATAAAGAAACGATACTTGATAGATTACAAAAAATTGAGGCTGAATTATTTTTCACCAATAAAAATTACTCAAAGGCCATTCCCATACTAACTGATTTATTAGCAAAACATAAAATAACAGATTATAAAGATAGTGTGAGGGTTTTATATTGTTTAAAAAATTCACTGATAAAAATTCATTCTCTTAATAAAGCGGTAGAAATACACAAGGATTTAGAAACTATTCGTAAAAGTCATAAAGATGCTGATGAATGGATGTTTCATCCTAAGTTAAGTATCATTTACTATGAAATGAAAATGTATAAAGAATGTTTGAAACAACAATTATTAGAATATGATGAGTTAAAACATAGTACGTATATGATTTTAGGTTATTTTAATAACAGAGGATTGTTTTGGCAAAGAGAAGGAAATTTAGATAGTTCTTTGTTCTGTTTTATGAAAGCCAAAGATTTATTCCATCAAATATATATTAAAGAGCCTTATAGCAATCAAGAAAAAGCACTCTTAGGATTATTAGATGGAAATATTGGACAAGTGTATTTAGCTCGAAAAGATTTCAAGAAAGCTATTCCATTACTTCAAAGAGATATATTGAGTAGTAAAAATATAAATGATAAATTGAATGCGGCTGTCAGCGAAATTGAATTATCAAAATGCTATTTAAGTTTAAATAATTTAAAGTTATGTAAACAAGCGCTAGATAGCGCAAATGCGGTGATTATTTTAACGGACGATTATACCTCAAAATTAAAACTACTTAAGCAATATGCTACCTATTATCATAAATCAGGAGATTTAGTTCAGGCTATCATCTATTATAATAAATACATAGATTTTAAAGATAGTATTGAAAAACAAGAAAACACAACTCAACTCATAGCCGTTCAAGTAGCCAATCAAATGGCTGAAAAAGAAAAACTAATTGCTCAATCTCAAAGTAATTTTACAGAAAAAAATCTGGAAGTAAGCAAACAAAAAGTCATTAGAAATAGTTTAATTTTTGGAGGCTTTGTATTAATAGGTATTATTATTTTTGTTTCGATTCAACTCAGAAGAACAAAATATCAAAAACAATTGTTTGAAATCAAAAACAAACAAATTGAAACCCGCAACGAAATCATCAACAAATCTCTTGCTGAAAAAGATTTACTAATAAAAGAAGTTCATCATCGAGTTAAAAATAATCTTCAAATTATTTCGAGCTTAATGAAATTACAATCGGCTAAAAGTTCGAACGAAGAAGTTAAAAATTCATTGAAAGAAGCGCACGATCGCATTAACTCCATGGCATTATTACATCAATTACTGTATCGTAATAATCAAATGACGAATATATTGTTTAATGAATATTTAAATGATTTAATTACTCAAATTTCAAGTGGTTTTGCCATTAACCATAAAAACATAAGTATTAATACCAATTTAATCACATTAGAATTAGATTTGGATACAGCTATTCCATTGGGATTAATTACGAATGAATTAGTATCTAATGCTTATAAACATGCCTTTCATGGCAAAGCAGGCATCATATCTATTGAATTAAATAAGTTAGTAAAAAACACCTATATCCTAAAAGTATCAGATAACGGTAAAGGCTTACCTGCTAATTTTGATTTACATAGTAATCAATCATTAGGATTAGATATCGTTACAATTCTTTCAGAACAAATTAATGCAGAATTAAAGATTTACAATGATAATGGAGCTCATTTCGAAATCATTTTTAAAATGGCTTAACCAAGGTCTTTAGTTCCTTTTATAAAATCACTAATCAAGTACGCAATTAATTTTCCTGTTTTATTATCTGCTTTTATGTGCGATAGAATAGGGGCCCCTTCTGCAATATGTAAATAGGTTGCTTTTAATTGTTTTCCGCATTGATAAGCATATTGTCGAGCTTGAACTGGAGAGATACCACTACTTGTTTTAGCACTTGATGGTACATTAGTGATGGAGTCTAAGTCAATTTCAACACCACAGCTTTCTGCTTTCACAAATCCTATAGTTTGATTTAAAGTGTCTGTAAATGATTTTTGTTCTCTCACAAAAACATCTTCATAAGAACTATAATACAAATGTTGTTTTCTTAAATTAAATTCATTTAAAACACTAGCTGTATTATACTGTTCATGAATACAAAATACAGAATAGCGATGGATGTAATTTTCATGAAAAGCATAACTAAAGCCATTTCCACTGTGTCTTCCTTCTAATGGTCTAAAATCTGTGTGAGGATCACAATTAATAATGTTTATTTTTTGTTTTAAAGAAGTTGAACAGGCCTTTATAATTGGGTAAGCATTATTGTGACCACCTCCTACAATAATTGGTATTTTATGGCAAGCTACAATTTTAGAAACTACATCACACACACGCATGTCTATTTCAGAAACTAAATGTCTTAATGCATTCATTTCATGTTTATTTTTCGTGTTTAGTTTTTCTGCTTTTTCCATCACGTCTTCCACAAACACATGTCCTAACACACAGATATCTTTTCCATTTAAAAAAATATTACTTTGCTGACTTAAAAAGCTATCCAAAGCAGGTTTCCATGCTGTATGCGCTCCTCCACGACCATAATTTGCTTTTACACCAACATCCTCTGGTATGCCAAGTAATACAAATTGACAATCTGTTTTTTTTAATTCCTCTTCCCAGTTGTGTTCTGATTGCAAAACCATCACATCTTCACCAATTTTAGTTTCATTGGTTCGTTTTCTGGTAAGTACTTCAATGTCTTTTTTCGAATACAGTTCTATATTTTTCATTTAAATAATTCATTAGTTCAAAAAAAAAGTCCCAAAATTG
>JBBIUW010000094.1:0-8347 GCA_037440045.1 Sphingobacteriaceae bacterium | reverse complement strand
TCTTTTAAATCAGCTGCTTTACCTTCTGCTACAGATTTTAGCTCGTCTAATTCTGTTTTAACTAAAGTTAATTCAGCCTCCGTAGCTTCTAATTTATCAGCGGTAGCATCAATTTCATTAATTAAAGACGTGTTTTCTGCTAATAATTTATTGAATTCAACATCTTTACTTTGTAATAATTGAGAATTTGAAACTTCTAATTCGTTTTTAAAGTTTTCGAAGTTTTCTTTTTCTACATTAAATGATACAGTTAAAATATTGAACTGATCTTGTAATTCGTTATAAGAAGAAGTTAAACTCGAAATTTGATTTATCTTATCTGCAACAGAAGCTGTTAATTCACTAATGCTTGAGTCTTTTGAAGAAATGATAGATTCAAATTCTGCTATTTTAGAATTTAAAGCACCTACTTGCTCATCAATGCTTGATAACTGAGAAGTTTTATAAGCATCAAACTCACCTGATAATGTATTATAGCTATCAATGTGTTTATTGATTTCACTTGTTTTAAATTCAATATCTTGAGTTAATGTTTCAATTTTGGTGTTTTGTTCATCAATAAAATACACCATCTCTCTGATTTTTTCTTTAAAGTGTTCGTTTTCTACAACCACTTTATTCATGCTATCAGATAATAATATATTTTTAGTTTCAAACTCAGCTTTGATTGATTCTACTAATGAACCAGAAGAGTTTGATGTGTTTGCTAATTCATTTTCGTAAAATGCTTTTAACTCGTTTTCTTTTTGTGTGTAAGATTGAGTTAACGATTCAATGGTAGAGTTTAATTCAGCTTCAAACGCTAATTGTTTGTTTGATAATTCTGTATTTAAATCTGCAATTTTAGATTCGTAAGATTCTACTAATTCAGATTTTTCAGACGTATACGCTCCTGTTAACGATGAGATTTGGTTTTCGTAAGAAGCAGTGATTTCTGCTTTTTCTGAATTCCATTGTGCAGTTAAGCCACTAATTCTTAATTCGTAATCTTGTTTTAAAGTTGAAAGAGTTTCTTCGCTTGAACCAGATAAAGAAGCAATACGATTTTCAGATTCCTGTTTTACTGATTCTAATTGAGCGCTAAAATCAGATTTTAATTGTTGAATTTGAGATTCGTAAGATGAAACTGTTTCTTGGTAAGTAGCATTGTATGTATTTGTTAAATCGCTTATTTTCGATTCTAACTCAGTACGAATACCGCTTTGTTGATATGAAGTATTTGATTTTAATTCGTTTAATTGAGCTTCGTATGATGATTTTAAATTAGAAATCTCTTCTTGAGAAGAGGCTTGTAAATCAGAAATTTTAGTTTCGTACTCAGATGAAATAGAAGTTAACTGGCTGTTTAATTCCTCTATTTTATTTAATAAACCGCTAATTTCATCTTGTTTTTCTTGTAATTGCTCACGAATAGAACTACGTAACTCTTTAAATGAACTTACTTCACTTTTGTAGTTAGTGTTGTCACGTTCCATCACCGCTAATTTGGTGTTTAAAACGTCGATAGAAACTTGCAAACGCTTGCAATCTTCATCACGTTGGATGAGTTGGTTACGGTAGTCGCTTAATGATCTCTAAATTTCATTATACTCCTTACGTAGCGCTACATCGCTATCTAACACTTGTTGTAATTCTGATTTTATGTTTTCTACGTTCATGCTCAATAAACAGTTTGTTGTTCGTTAAAAATAGAGTTTAGCCAAGCTCATTTTACTTGACCTGTTAACTTTACATCAACAACCAGTTGTTAATTAACTTTATACAATTTAACCTTGCCATAATGATAAATTTCAGAATACTATTTCTTGTTTTTTTTATCTCCTATTCTCAGTTTTATTATTCACAATATAACGGTTTAGGGTTTTCGTATCCATTGGATAAAGAGCCTGTAATTACTGGAAATTATGGCGAAATACGCCCCAATCATTTTCATGCTGGTTTGGATTTTAGCACCGATCCGGTATCTAATTTACCTATCAAAAGTATAGGTGATGGTTATGTGAGTCGAATAAAAATCAGCAGTGTTGGTTATGGTAAGGTTTTATACATCACACATCCTAACGGTTATGTATCTGTATATGCACATCAAAAAATGTATGCTCAAAAAATAGAAACTTACATAAAACAAAAACAACTTGAGCAAAAGAAAAACGAAATAGAAATTTATTTAACACAAAATGAATTGCCAATAAAAAAAGGTGAGATTATTGGTTTTACAGGTAATTCAGGTGGTTCTACTGGGCCACATTTACATTTTGAAATCAGAGAAGAAAAGTCTGAAGTTCCTATTAATCCAGCTTTGGTGTTTGATATTAAAGATAATGTAAAACCAGAGTTAACGCATTTAGTTATATATAGCACAGCAGATACAAATAATATAAAACGTATTGCTACTGTTCCAGTAAAACAGGTTGGTGATAAAATGAGTTTACCTAAATACACTCAAATAGTTAATGAAAATACCTTTGCCTTTGGATTTGCTGGGTTTGACAGGGCAAATGCAACTACTAATAAAAACAATATTTACGAAGCAAAAGTGGTGTTAGATGATCAGGTTATTTATCATCATCAACTTAACAACATCAGTTTTGATAACGGACGATATGTAAACGTGTTTAGCGAAAAAGATGGAAATATTAAAGTACAAAAATGTTTTACGCCATCATGTTTTGATATTGCCATTTATAAAACAATTGTTAATGGTGGAAAAATTGTATTGAATGATACATTATCACATAAAATCAATATTTATATAGCAGACGAGAAAGGAAATAAAAACACATTAACATTTTTCATTAAAACTAAAATGCTTAGTGGATATACTGAATCGGTGGCAAAGTATAATGTGTTTTGTAATAAAGACTTTAAATTAAAAGAAGATAATTTTGATTTATTGATCCCGCAAGGCTCAATTGTAAAAAATATGTTTATTCATAAACGAGTTTACATAAAGGCTATGCAAGGCGTTGAATTGGGTGATAAAAACGAAAAAATACTTAAACCAATAAAAATGGGATTAAAAGTAAAGCCTATTAAAAATAAGGAATCGAAATTAGTAATGACGGTTAATGGTGATGTAATAGGAGGAAATTTTGAAGATGGTTGGTTATATACCGACTCTAAATCATTTGGTGTGTTTGATTATAAATATGATACTATAGCACCAACTATTATTTTTCCTGCTAGTAAGAAAAAAAATCAAACTAAAATTGTTAATCATATTAGTTTTAAAATTGCTGATAACATGAGTGGTATTGCAGATTATAACGTATACGTGAATGATGTGTGGCAAATAGCAGAGTACGATGCTAAATCTAATACGGTTACTTGTTATTTCACAGAAACTGCCCCTAAAAAATTAAGAATTGAAGTTATAGATAGAGTAGGGAATAAGACTGTTTTGAATAAGGATTTTTAGTTGTAGTCACCCTGAACTTGTTTCAGGGTCTCATGAGATGCTGAATCAAGTTCAGCATGACCTAAAGGTCAATCTTCCAACATCCAAATAGCCTCGTTTAGTTCTCCTAAAGCTTTAGTGTTATTTTGTGATTTAGCAAAATCAACTCCTTGTTTGTAGTATTGTAAAGCGATTTCGTTATTCCCTAGTTTCTCATTTACCTGACCTAATTGGTAAAAGCATGGTAAATATTCTGGATTAATAGATAATACTTTTTTAAATTGCGTTTCAGCTTCTTTAAATTCATTAGCAGATAAATGTTCCATTGCCAAGGCATAGTTTAAAAACACGTCGTTTGGTTCTTTCAACAACATGTCAAAAATTAATTCTTTTCTAGGAAGTTTTTCCATCTTTTGCTTTAAAAAATTGTAATTAACTGTCTTGTTTAGAATGTTTGAGGTCGAGGCGCTTGAAAATAAAAACAGCGGAGTTTACGATATGTAAATGAGCATTTTTTTATTGAAAGCAACGATGACATCGAGCATTATAGACAGACAGATTATTCGCCTGCAAATTGCTTCAAGAAACGCACATCATTTTCAAAAAATAAACGTAAATCTTTTACTCTGTATTTCAACATCGTAATACGTTCAATACCCATTCCAAATGCAAAGCCTGTATATTTTTTACTGTCAATGCCACAGTTTTCTAATACTTGAGGGTCAACCATACCGCAACCTAAAATCTCAACCCAACCTGTATGTTTACAAACATTACAGCCTTCGCCTTTACAAATAGTACAGCTAATATCTACTTCTGCACTTGGCTCAGTAAATGGGAAATAACTAGGGCGCATTCTGATTTTAGTTTCGGTACCAAATAATTCTTTGGCAAAGAAATTTAATGTTTGCTTTAAGTCGGCAAACGATACGTTTTCATCAATATATAATCCTTCAATTTGATGAAACTGGCAGTGAGCACGAGCACTAATAGCTTCATTACGATATACACGTCCTGGAGAAATGGTACGAATAGGAGGTTTTTGATTCTCCATAATATGTACTTGCACTGATGATGTTTGAGTACGTAACACCATTTCAGGATTTAACTCTACATAAAACGTATCCTGCATATCACGTGCTGGGTGGTTTTCGGGAGTATTTAAAGCTGTAAAATTGTGCCAATCGTCTTCAATTTCTCTTCCATCGCTTACTGTAAAGCCAATACGAGCAAACACATCAATAATTTGATTTTTAACTAATGATAACGGGTGACGAGAACCAACCTGAATTGTTGGATTGGCAGGTAATGTTAAATCAATATTTTTATTGGATGCTGAGCTTGTCGAAGCATCATGTTTTTCTTTTAACTCATTAATTTTATCTTGAGCTTTTATCTTAAGTTCATTCAATTTTTGACCAACTTCTCTTTTAATTTCAGGCGCAACCGCTTTAAAATCATCAAACAAAGCGGTAATTTCTCCTTTTTTGCTTAACCATTTAATACGGTACTCTTCTACCTGCTCTTTACTTTGAGCCGCAAAACCTTCAACTTCAACTAATAAACTGTTTATTTTTTCTAACATAATAAATTTGATAATTAGCACAAATTTAAGCAATTTTAGGTAGTGAAAAGTCATCTTTTAGCATATATCCTTTTTATTTCTTCCATGTTTTTGGGAAATTACTCTCAAGCTCAAGTTATGTTGGGGTACAAAGTTTTTGAGCATGATACCATTAATGTATTGGATAAGGATAGTTTAAAGCAAGGTATTTGGAAAGAGTTTTGGCCAAATGGTGATTTGAAAAGTGAGGTATTATATAAAAAGAATAAGAAACAGGGATTAGAAATTGTTTGGTTTGATGAGCCCGATTGTGTTCAGTCTGAATCTTATTATAAAGATGGACTTTTAGATGGGCCATCCATATCTTATTCTAAAAAATGCAAGAAAGAATTTTTTGAATCTTTTAAAAATGGACTGAAAGATGGTCTGGAATTGGAGTATTACCCAAATGGGAGAGTGAAAGCTGAAGGTAAATTTAAAAAAGGAAATTTAGATGGCTATTATAAAGTGTTTGATAAAAACGGAGCGTTTTCTTTTGAAAGCAGAAGCTCCGATAACGAAACTAATTTGTCTCCTAATGTTTTAGATACTGCCAATAATGTTGTTTTTAATGTTTTAAAACGTAACACTCAATGGAAAAATAAATTGATAGTAGCAGATTTAACTGGTAGCATGTATCCGTATGCACAACAGATGAGTACTTGGTTAAAATTACATTTTGTAAAAGATACTACTAGCCAGCATTTTGTGTTTTTTAATGATGGAGATAAAAAGAGAGATGAAGATAAAAAGATTGGAGCTACCGGAGGTTTATATCACTGTAAAGCCAAAAATATTGATGATTTAATTTCAACGATGGAATTAACCATTAAGAAAGGGCAGGGAGGAGATGCTCCCGAAAATGTTATTGAAGCTATTATTTATGGTTTAAATAAAAGTGGAAAGGTGGAAGATGTAGTTTTGATTGCTGATAATTGGGCCAAAGTGAGAGATATAAAAATGTTGGCAAGAGTTAAAGTGCCAGTGAGAGTTGTGTTGTGTGGTGTGTATGAGGGTATGGAGATTAATGAAGATTATTTGAATATTGCCTACAAAACAAAAGGATCAGTTCATACAATTGAACAGGATATCACAGATTTAATGAAGCAGAGTACAGGTAAAAAATTCAACATTAACGGCGTTGATTATATTATTAAAAACGGCAGCATCAAAGTGTTTTAATTCTTCTATCTTTATATCCTATTTTTTGTGAGTATTTTCCATCATATATCAGAACTATCCAGTGTAACAAACTCTATTGTTACCATAGGGACATTTGATGGCGTTCATCTTGGTCATCAAAAAATAATTAAGCGCTTGGTGGAATTAAAACAGCAACAAGGAGGAGAAATTATTGTATTTACATTTGATCCTCATCCTCGTAAAGTATTATTTCCCGAACAGAAAGATTTAAAATTAATTACAACTACTGCCGAAAAATGTGAAGTTTTAAAACAGTTTGGTGTGGATCATGTTTTAGTATTTCCTTTCACAAAAGAGTTTTCTCAAATGCCAGCTCAGCAATATATATCTGATATTATTGCCAAAGGCTTAAAAACAAAAACTTTAGTTATTGGGTACGATCATCGTTTTGGTAGTAATAGAGAAGGTAATATTGAAACTTTAAAAGAACTATCCAAGGTTTATGATTTTCATGTTGAAGAAATTCCTGCACAAGAAATTAATCAATTAAATGTAAGCAGTACACGTATCCGAAAAGCTATTGAAGAAGGAGATATTGTTACAGCAAATGACTTTTTAGGATATCATTTTTTTATAACTGGCACAGTTGTTAAAGGAAAACAGTTGGGTAGAACTATAGGCTATCCTACGGCTAATGTTTTTGTGGATAACGTAGATAAATTAATGCCTAAAATTGGAGTATATGCTGTTAATGTAGTAATTGACGGTGCGAAATATAAAGGCATGCTTAATATTGGGACTAATCCAACTACCGACAGTGATAATAATATAAAAATAGAAGTTAATATTTTTGATTTTGATAAAGATATTTATGGTAAAAATATTAAAGTTGAATTTGTTAAATGGATTAGAAATGAAGAAAAATTTGCTAACTTAGATGAACTGAAGGAAGCTTTAGCAAATGATAAAATTGCCTGTTTAAATGCGTAAATCTCTTATTAAAATATTAGCTGTTATTATGTCTTCTTGTTTTGCCATTACAAGTAAAGCACAGTTGTTAGATTCTTTGTCGTTAGATACGATGCAGGAAATAATATCCATACAAGAAGCATTAAAAAATCCTGATGCAGTTATTAAATTGGTTTTACGAAAACAGCATTTAAAATCATTTCCAAAAGAAATTCTTCGTTTTAAAAATCTACAGTATTTAGATATCAGTAAAAATTCGATTTCAGAATTACCAGATAGTATTTTTTTGTTAACTCAATTACAGTTCTTAGCTTGTAGCAAAACAGGATTAAAACGTATCCCTAAAGAAATCGGAAAACTATCTAATTTGGTATATCTAAATTTAAATCAAAATGATTTAGAACTACTACCTCCTCAAATTGGGAATCTAGAAAAATTAGAAATTTTGGATTTATGGAGTAATAATCTAGATGAGTTTCCTTCTTCTCTTTCCAACTTAAAAGCCTTGCAGGTATTAGATTTGAGGAACATTTTAATTAGTGATGAGGTTCAGAATAACATTACCAACATGCTACCTCGCGCCAAAGTATATATGTCGCCTAGCTGTAAGTGTAAGTGGTAGCTTTTACAAGCTTAGCTTTCATTCGAAGTCTAAGAAAATCTTTTATCAGTGATTGAAGTTTTTGAAATCACCAACTTAAGCTCCCATCTGTTTTAATTGTTCTTCTAAAAATTTTATACCTTCTACAAAACTGTGTGGATTATAACCTAAGTCGCGTTTTGCTTTATCTAAGATAAAACCAGTAATAGGTGGTCGTTTTGCTGGCTGTTTAATATCAGCTGATTTTGAAGGTTTAATTAATGATTTATCCAGTTTATAATAATCTGCCACTAAATGAGCTACTTCTAATATGTTTAAAAAGTCTTTACCTGAAATGTTATAAATGCCACTAGCTTTTTTCTCAGCAATTAAAATACAGCCATCTGCTAAGTCTTCGGCAAGTGTTGGTGTTCTGTATTGATCATCAACTACATTAATAGTTTTGCCTTGTTCTAAATTTTGTTTTACCCAAAGTACAATATTGCTTCGGCTCATGTTATCTACAATGCCATATACCAATACAGTACGAGCTATTGCCCAGTGTAATGAAGAAGATTGTACAATTTTTTCTGCTTCTAATTTTGTTTCAGCATAATAGCTTAACGGATTTGGTTTTTCTGTTTCATCTAATGGG
>JBBIUW010000093.1:0-8376 GCA_037440045.1 Sphingobacteriaceae bacterium | reverse complement strand
AACAAAATGTGTTGAGGCTTTTTTAATGAAGTTAATTGATTAATTATTGAATAATTAATCGACGAGTAATTTTTTCGTTTTTACAATTTAAGTTTACAAAGTAAACACCTGTATTTAATTTAGCATCATTGATAGTTAAATGATTAAAACCATTTGTAGCATCTATACTGCGTTTGTAAACACTTCTACCTGTAACATCCATAATTTCTAATTCGTATTTATCTGTATTATTTGAATTTAATAATAAGTAAAACTCTCCAGATGTTGGATTTGGAGCTAACACATATTCAAAGCTATTAGCACTCACCTCTTTTACTGCAGTTGGTGTATTGTTATAGCAAGGGAAAGTTGGGTTAGCAATGTATGTCATTGTTGTGAAATCAATATAACAAGCATAACGTACACTATCAACAAATGGATTACGGTTTCCTTGTAATGAATCTAAAAAGTCGTTACGAGAAATTTCCCAAGCATCTGGTAAATCTTGGAAATGCCATTTCTTTAAAATGTTTTGATCTTGACCATAAGCAATTGTTGCGCTGATTGGATTTCTTAATTTCCAGTTTTGAACAACGCCATATGCATCTGTTTGTCCGTTATAAGCAGTAGCTAAATACATAACTGCACGAGCCCAATCTCCTTTGTGATTATTTCTAGGTTCAAATACATGGTGCCCATTAATATCACTACCATACTTACAATTCATATAAGAACCTTGTAATGTTGTAACCTCTCCCATAGGAAAATTACTACGAACAGCATTTACATCATTTTGATTAGTTGGGAATAAGTGATGTTGGTCGTTATATTCTTTTCTTTCAACATTGTTTGGTGCTGCTCCTGAACCATCCGCTGGATTAGTAGGCATCCAGTTATGGCAATAGCTATGTTCACGACTCATATACCCCCAAACAAATGGCTCTGAGTAAACATAGTTTTCGCTACTATACACACAAGTTACTACTTTTTGTCCTCCAGTTGTATCACGAGAAGCAAATAATTTAATCATCGTTTCATCATAGTTACCATAAAAAGTTGATGTATGAGGATAAATTTGAGCAGATAAGGCTGTTAAGAAATTAGTATTGTTAACGTTTAATGCACTATACTCTGAAACTGGTTGCATGGTTGCTAAAGCTGTGAAACCACCTGTTAAAGGGCTAGTAGTTAAATAATTAGTAAAAGCGCCTGAACCATTGTAAGCAAAAATAGCTAATTCGTAAGATAAGCCTGCATAAATATTACTCAAACCTAAATTTGTACTTGTTCCTGCATAAATTACTTTACTAGAACCAATTGCATCACCAATTTGATAAGCTACACCATCAACTGGAACATCTGTGATAGCAGTAGATGATTGTTTTTTCAAAATCAAATATCCAGAAGGCGAACCTGATGCTGCTGTAAAAGCTGCTGAAGCGCGATACGATTTAATGCCTGAGAAGTTAAGTGCAGTTGGTTGAGCAGATGGTTGAGTTGCTAAATTACCACCAATACCGTTTAAATTAATCACATAAGTACCTTCGTTTGAATCATTATTATTAATCGTTAAAACAGCTGAACGAGTACCTGCAGCTGATGGATTAAATGAAATTGTTAAAGCTACGTTTGATGAAGCATTTACTGTTGTTGGTGCCGTTGGGGCAGTAACCGTATAATCAGCTGCTGCAGGACCTGTTAACGCAAATGAACTAATTGATAAAGGAGAAATTGTTCCTTGGTTTTCAATAGTGAAATTTACAGTTGTAGGTGTACCAACTGCCGAATTAAACAACGATGAGTTTCCTCCAGATAAAATAGTAGTCGTTCCTTGTTTTACATTAATTTCCTGAGAAGTAATAGGAGCAGCTGCAATATTAATTTCATCAAGCCCTACATTATTTCCAGTAGTTTTGTTTGTAAAAATCCATTTCAAATATCTTGAACTTGCATTTGGAGTAACTGTATATTGTGTATAAGCTGTACTAGTTAAATTATTAGTAAAAACAGTTAAATCTGTAAATGTTGTTCCGTTTGCAGATTCTTGTAATTTAAAAGTACCAGACCATGCACCACCAGTATTAAAACCTTTCAAATAGTAACTCACTACGCCAATTTGATCGGCAGAGAAAAATTGGATGTATTCGTTTGTACCTGATGTTGCCCCTGTATTATCTAATTTACAGGCAATACCTACCTGACCCGTAGCATAAGTAAATGTGCCGCCAATGTTAGTAGACCATCCTGTAGTACAAGGTGTAAAACTTGAGGCAGAGATAAAATTCTCGAAATTGTACCCTGTTGGTAAAGGGCATTGTGCATTTGCGCTAAATGCTCCAAAGCCTAATAGAGCTGCAAATAGTTTAATTTTTTTCATGATTGTTTTTTTAGTTGTTATATATTCCTTACTCATAGTTTTATATTGCAAAGTTATTCTTAGAACGATAATTTAGTTCCAAAAGTAAATGTTCTTCCTACTCCAAAAAACACAGTTGCTGAAGCTGCATTAAACCCAGCTGCATTTTGAATATTATTTGAATTAGTGAAGGCGCTGTTATTTTGAGCATCATTAATATATCTTTTATCTAATACATTATTCATTGTACCATAAACATTTACTATAAATGCTTTAAAAGGAAACTCATACCCAACACTTAAATCTATCAAATAATATGAAGGGATTTTCCAACTTTCTTTTCCTTTATTATTCAAAAATCCTCCTTTTCCATCAGATGTTTTATTATCATTTAAATCCAAAACATTTAAGTTTGAATAATTTTTATCAAAACGAGTAAATCTTGGTTTAAAATAAAATCCTTTAAAAGGCATATATCTAGCGGCAACACTTATTTGTTGCTGAGCTGCATTACCCACATGCACGCCTTTGGCATCATATCTAATTGAATCTTTTAAATTATTATCTTGATCATAAGAATATACAACGCCTCCTGAATTATATATCCAATCACCAAAAGATAAAACTGCTTCTATCGCCAGTTGTTTAAACGGCTTGTATGTTCCCTCAAATTCAAGTCCTTTATAAACAACATCAATACCATTCGAAACAAATGTATTTCCATTAACATCTGTTCTAGATTGTTGTGGTTGATTTTGCCATGCAGTATAATAAGCATTTACATTTCCATAAAAATAACTTTGTTTTAATCCATAACCAATTTCATACGATTGAATGTATTGAGGTTTAAATCCATTAATTAATCTATTATTGAAATTAAATGTATTATCTAAACGTTGCGGTATTTGCATTATTCCTACATTAACAAATACGTTATGATGTTCATTAATGTTATAATTAGCTCCTCCTTTAATGGTATAACCTATCTGCCAAGTCCATCCTGTAGTAGCAGTTCTAGCCTGAGATGAATTAATGTCATAAGAATCTGCACCTACAATATATTTTTTGGGAACACTAGGATTTTTAACAAAAGTAGTGTCTCCATTAGAAGAAATAACAGCTCCACGAACAGCCGTTAAAGTATCATTTCCATTAGAATAGAATGTATAACCATACCCAACAGCTTGACTATATACATTACCATTAATCACAATGTCTTTCTTTTTATAAAAATCTTCTCTATTATATCCAGATTTAGATACCGTTGCTGTAAAAAATGCTGTCCATTTATTCTTTTTAAATTCTGCCTGGCCAAATAAGCCCCCCCATTTTACATAACTATTGTAATTTGATGCATATACATCTCCTTTACGTTTAGCAAAGTTTCTCGTATCAGTATAATCAACATTTGGATTTTTAGATACTTCAATATAATAATCTCCACCTAATAAATTATAAACTGTACTTGTATGAAATCCTTTATAATATCTTAAATCTATACCATATGTTATGGTAAATAATTTATTTAATTTAGTAGTTGCAGTAGATAAAAGACCTACCCAATTATGATTATTATTTAACTCTCTAATAAAATTAGTACTTTTGATTTCACCCGGAAAAGTAGATGTTGGGGTACCAACAGCCGTGGGAGCGCTAAATATTGTGTTTCCTGAAACAGTATCTCTATTAGTAACACTATTCGCTAAACCACTAACTCCCCCTCCTCTTCCAACAGATGCATATACAACTGTTGATAAAGTTGTTTTTTCACTTATTTTCCAAAAATGATTTATGTTAAATAATGGTTTATGGAATTCGTTTAGTCTAGTATCATAAACAACCTTTTTATCTAATACTAACTGATCTGGATTCCATCTTAAGTCCCTATCTGCTAAATACTTGGTTGTGTAATTAACCCCTGCCATATCTGCCCAATAAGCACTGTCTTGAACTACCCCTAATTTTTTAGCGTATCCTTTATCATAAACAGTAATTGGCATTTTAGAAGAACGTTGTCCGTGCGATTGAGGAGCCCCATTTACTCCTATACTTATAATATGCCTAGGATTTGGCATAAATTGAACTTTTGCAAAGTACGAGTAAGCATTATACCAAGTTCTATCTGCCCAACCATCACCACTTCTATATGTACCCGCCAAAGTAAATCCCCATTTATTATTTATTAATCCCGAATTATGTGATAAGCTTATTACGTTTGCACGATTATTACCCCACTCTTTTTTTACTATTGTTTGTCGTTTTTCATTAATACCATTGGTTATAAAATTCATTGTACCCCCAACTGACGAAATTGCCAATTTAGATGCTCCTAAACCACGTTGTATTTGCATTGATTTAGTAATATCTTTTAAGCCATCCCAATTACTCCAATATACTTGGCCATTCTCCATATCATTTACAGGAATACCATCAACCAATACTCCAATATTTCTTTGGTCAAAACCTCTGATTGTAACTCGTGAATCTCCAGCTCCTCCTCCACTACTGGATGCATAAGCTCCTGGAGTTGTATTGGCAATCATACTTATATCTCGACCACCTAACTCTTCCTGAATTTTTGTTGATGATACAGAACTAAAGGCAACTGGAGTTTCCCTAATTTGAGCTACATTTGCTACTACTTCTACTTCATCCAATACATCATTATCTAGCTTAACTTCAATTTTTTTATTGGTGTACAATTTAATTTTTTGACTATACTTTTTATATCCTAACATGGATATTTCAATAACATATTCACCTTTAGGTAACTTTAAAACAAAATTACCTTCTATGTCTGCAATTGCACCCACTCCTATCTTTGCCAAAACACTAGCCCCAATTAAAGCCTCACCTGTTTCAGCATCTTTAACAGAACCTGATAATATGACCTTAGAACTGTCTTGGGACTTTACTAGTAAAGTACATAAAACAAAAACGAACAAAAAACCTTTTTTTAACATACACTTTTTTTTATACTGAGCTTGTCGAAGTAAAATGTAAAGGGCTGAATATTTCATCAGCCCTTATTTATAATTTATTTTTATTAATTAGTCAATAATTAATTTTTCTGTTTTATTACCCACTGTATTTTTTACAGACACATAATAAACACCTTTTGCTAAATTCAAAATTCTTAATACGATGGTGCTTTCTTCTGTAGCATTTTTTCTTGTATAAACAACTTGTCCAATTGCATTGATGATATTAATTTCTTTAATCGCTTTATCACAAACAAAAGCAATTTCATTTCCGTTTGAAGGATTTGGGAATAACTTTAAGTAAGAAACAGCAGCATTCTCTTTGAATCCAACTGATGAACATCCACAAGAGTGAATACCTAAATTAGTCCAGTTATCTTTTGATAAAGAATCCCACTGTAAAGTTACATTAAACGGTGATGGATTAGCTGTAACCCCTTGCTGAACAGATGATTTTCTTTGTAATGAATGATCTTTTGTCCACCATTTACCTGCAGTTCCATCAAATGGAGCAATATCACTCCAAGCAGTAGTTGGTTGAACTCCAATTTCTCCAAAAATATCCAAAATTTTATACGGACTAATTCTTACTAAAACCATAGCATCATCACCATTAACATAAGTTGGAGCTGGATAAGCATGGTCTAATTGTTGTGCTAATGCTTGCAAAGTAGCACTACAAGCCGGAGAACTAGTTGTTCCTGAAGTTTGGCCATTTGCAATAACAAAAGTACCAAATGAACTAATTGTACCTGTCAAATCAGTACTATCTGTTCCTGTAGGAGATCCGTTTGAATAACGTACCAAACGATAATTACTCATATTAATAGAGTTACTAGTTGGATTATAAAACTCTATAGCTTTATTGTTTCCTGAACCTTCAGCATATTCAGATATAAATAAATCTGAACAATTTTGTGCTTTACCTGCTAAAGCAACTGTAATTAATGATAAACTTAGTAAAGTTTTTTTCATGTTTTATAATTTTAGATGTTTATACTATTTAATTTACTAAAAGCGGTTTAAGGCGGATTACAGAATAGTTTTCCTCTTATAGGGTGGTCACTTAATTAGCGAAACAAAAATAAGACAATTTGAAATACCCACAAACAATTGTGAATAAAAATGATAATTATGTAATAAACATTTAACAATTTCTTAAATATTAATCCCTTATCAACAAAAACAGAAGATTAGTAACACTTTAGTGGTAAATTTTCATTTTTTAACGAATTCCTATTCCTTACTCCCACAATAAAAACTACATTTGTTTGTTAAATGTTAAAATAATGACAAAACTATTCATATCTGGATTTTCTTTACTTCAATTAGTATCTTTTTCTCAAGCAAATACTAGTTTTTCAATTAATGGTAGTATTAAAAATGCTACAGAAAATTCGTATATCTATTTTCATCATAAATGGAATAATAAAGATATTACCGACAGTGCTAAAATTAAAAATGGGCAATTCTCTTTTACAGGAAAAACCGCAGAACCAAATATGTATTGGATGACAAAATCTAACAACATTAGCGAACAGCCCAATTTAATTTTCTTTGTTGACGGAGGAAAAACAACTATTACGGCCAATTTAGATAGCCTTCCACAAGCTAAAATTACTGGCGGACAAACACAAAAAGATTACCAAGAGTACAATGCCATGATGTTTGGATTTGGCGCAAAACAACAAGTTTTAGTGAATACCTATAACGAAGCTAAACAAAGAGGCGATGCGGCAACCATGAATGCAAAGGTAGCCGAATACCAAGTTTTGGATAAAGAAGTTAAATCGTCTATCGAAAATTTCATAAAAACACACCCTAAGTCTGCCGTTAGCGGATATGCTATCTATTACAATAACCAAAACTCAAATGCCTCTATCGATGAATTGGAAAGAGTTGTTGGTTTATTAGATAAAAGTGTTTTAAACACTAAATACGGAAAATTAGCCCAAGAAAAATTAACTCAATTAAGAGGAACAACTATTGGTTACCCTGCGGTTAATTTTGCCCAAGCTGATGCAAATGGCAAAATGGTTAATCTTACAGATTTTAAAGGAAAATATGTATTAGTTGATTTTTGGGCAAGCTGGTGCGGACCATGTAGAGCCGAAAATCCAAATGTTGTAATGGCCTATAACAAATATAAAGACAAAGGATTTACTGTTTTAGGCGTTTCATTTGACCAAGTAAAAGACAGATGGTTGCAAGCCGTTGAAAAAGATAATTTAACCTGGACACAAGTGAGTGATTTAAAAGGCTGGGGAAATGAAGCTGGCAAATTATATGGTATCACTAGCATTCCTGCCAATTTATTACTGGATAAAGAAGGGAAGATTGTAGCCAAAAACTTAAGAGGAGCTGAGTTAGAAGCTAAATTAGAAGAACTAATTAAATAAAAAATCTAATCTATAAATTAAAAACTAATTATAAATTTGCTATCCTTAAAATAATACAAACATTTATGAAAAAACGTACTCTAGGATTATTAACGCTATCATCAATTGGGTTAACTGTATTTGCTCAGGTTTCTGAACCAGTTATTATGACCATAAACGAAAAACCAGTTTATAAAAGTGAATTTGAAAATGTTTACAGAAAAAATAGCGGTAAAGAAGTCAATAAAGAACAAAAATCTGTAAAAGAATATGTTGATTTATTTTCTACGTTTAAAATGAAAGTATTTGAGGCTGAAGCTAACGGCCTTGACACGAATAATTCTTTTAAAACAGAATTAGCTGGTTACCGTAAACAATTAGCAGCACCTTATTTAACCGATAAAAATGTGAATGAAGCTCTTATTCAAGAGGCATACGACCGCATGAAAACAGAGGTTAAAGCATCGCATATTTTAATACGTGTTGCCGAAGATGCTTTACCTAAAGATACCATTGAAGCGTACACATGCTTAATGATTATTAGAGATGCTATAATGGGTAAAAACCCTACACCTGCAAAAATAGCTGAATATGAAACTATTTTAAAGAAAAGCTCTTTTGGATTATCAAAAACTTCATCACGTCAAGATACAGCTACTTATAATACTAAATTTAATGCTAT
>JBBIUW010000092.1:0-8443 GCA_037440045.1 Sphingobacteriaceae bacterium | reverse complement strand
CTCCTGTAAACACACATGCTTCTTTGCGGCCTGTAGATGTTAAGTTTGATTTAGATGACCATGTATTTGAAACAACATCATATTCCCACCAGTCATTCAAATATCCACTGGATGATTGTCCTAATCCTACATATCCTTTACCATAAAGAGAAACACCACAAGCAGCTTTTCTTGGTGGACCACCAATATCTGCTTTTTGAGTCCAAGCTAAGGTTATGGTATCAAATTCCCAAAAATCATTTGTGTATTGAACTAATCCTTGTCCAGATCCAAAATAACCCTTGCCTCCTATAGAAAATGAAATTGCCTGTAAACGAGGCATAGCTGGAAAATCAGTAATTTTTTCCCAAGAGTCAAAAGTTTGATAATACCTATATAAACTGTTTTTATAGTTTGCACCATCGTAACCATTAGTTACATATGCCTTATCATTAATAACAAATGCTGATGCTCCTGTTCGAGGATTGCCAGTAAAATCACTTACTTGAACCCAAGTGTTTGGCGTTGAAGCAAATCCTATAACACTGTATAATAAAAATATTTTTAAGTAAAACGACATATATAGGTTTATTGTAGAATTATTTTTTTAACTGATAATAACTGATCTTTATTTTCAATAGATACAAAGTACAATCCCATAGCTAAGTCTGATCTATTTATTTTAAATTCTTTTGAATTAATTGACATTGTTTTTACTAATGTTCCGGCTGTGTTAAATATAGAAACGGTTGCATCTTTTAGTTCAGTTTCTAAAATAATAGAAAAATTATCTGTTATTACTGGATTAGGAAATACTGAAAACAATGATTGATTATTGTTGAATTCTTGTATACCAACCTGCGAGTCTAATTTATAAAAATCTTGTTTTGAACCGCTAGATGATTTTCCTGTTCCCATATAACCAATGTTGTTTATAGAAAATGCAACTGCACTTCTCCTTCCATCTCCATTAAATGTGCATGTATAATTCCATGTATTTGTATTTACATTAAACCACCACGTGTCGTCGGCAAAAGAACCATCACTTCCCATTCCAACAACAGGGTTATTATACATTGCAAACGACCAGGCTCCAGTTCGCCCCGAAATAGGAAAATCAGCCTTTCTGGTCCAAGCATTTGTAAGTGGATTAAATTCCCACCAATCATTTTGAAAAAAGCTGTCGTCTTTTCCTAAGCCAAAATAAATTTTATTATTTACAGAGGTTCCTGTTCCAGCTTCTCTTCCACCACTGCTATTTGGATTACCTGGAAAGCTTGTTTTTGCTGTCCAACTATCTGTTAGGGGATTATATTCATAAACAGCATTATATAAGCTCAAATTATCTGCACCACCAATAACATAACCTTTTCCGTTACAGCTAATTCCTGCTGATCGAAATGTTGCAAGAGGAACGTTTGCTTTACTTGACCAACTGTTTAGTGATGGGTCATACATCCAAAACTCACTAAAAATATTTCCAACACTCGAAATTGCATCATCAATACCTCCACCTACATAACCCTTTCCACTTATCTCAAAACCAAAAGAACCTCTTCTGTAGCTTGCAGGTAAATTTGCTTTTTGTGTCCAATAATTAAATACTGGATCGTATTCCCACAAATCGTTATAGCAATTGTCATTCGTATCTATGCCACACGTAATGTATCCCTTTCCGTTAATACTAAAACCTGTTGCTTCAAATCTTTTACCATTCCCAAGCGATTTTAGTTTAGTCCATTGCCACGCAGAGTAACCATTTATACAAAATGAAAGAAATATAACCGTACAAATAACTTTAATAGCTCTTTTTGTCATACTCTAGTTTATAATGATTTTTTTTGCAGTAATAACTTCTTGTTTATCAATAATAGAAATTAGATATACTCCTTTTGATAAATGAGATACAGGAATTGATAGAGATGCTGAATTTATAGAGGTAGTAATTATTTCTTTACCATCAAGTGAGAAAATTTTTACCGTGAAATTTTCATCAAAGTATTCTTCAGATGTTTCAACGTGAATGTAATCACTTGTTGGATTTGGAAATAGGGATATAGAATTTGTTTTATCGTATTCGTTAATACCAACAGAAACTTTCCATTCATAGGCCCAAATATCTCCAAGGTTTGTTCCATTCGAACCAGTTCCAAAATAGGCATTATCACCAATAACAAACGATGGCACATAGTTTCTTCGAACCCCAGGAAATGATTTTGGAATAGTATCCCAAACATCTGTTATAGGATTATAAAAATAAAAATCTTTTACGCAATTATTAGCTACGGAAGACCATCCAAGACCAATATAGCCTTCATTTCTTACAGCAAACGAAACAGCAGCATATCGTGAATCTCCAATAAAAGGCGCCTTTAATGTTGTTGCCCCTGTTGTGGGATTAAATTCATAAAAGTTGTTTGAAAATGCCGGTAAAATATAGGCCTTATTATTAATTACAAAAGCAGAACTATAATCTGAAGGAGGAATTGATGTGGCTACCGGAGTCCAAATATCTGAAGATGGATCATAAGAATACAAACCTACACTATTCCCGAACCCCATATATCCAATCCCATTAATAGCAAAAGAGATATTGCCGCCTGCTGCAATTGGAAAATTTGCTTTTGGAGTCCAAACATTTGCTAAAGGATCATATTCAAAAAATTCCGCCCTATCTCCAAAATTTTGCTCATTTCCAGACCCTAAATATCCTTTATTCCCAATTGTAAAGCCAGTCACTGCAAATCGGTCTAAAGGGTAATCTGCTTTCTGAGTCCATGAGTTTGTTGCAGGATCATATTCCCACCAATCATGATATGCTTGAGAGATTGTTCCTGAATTAATATGTCCTAAGCCCATGTATCCCTTGTTGCCAATAGCTAAAGCCGAAGTGCGATGCCTTGGAAAGGAAGGGTATGGAGCTTTAGAGTTCCATACAAACTTATCACAAAATCCATGAAAGGAAAGTAACATAATAGAAATGAAGAGTAATAGTTTTTTCATTTGAATTTATTTTGTTAATATGTGTAGGCTGTCTAGTTCTTTTTTAGATACTGATGGAGGCATGATATTATGTTGTAGTTTATGTATTACTAAGTGTGCTACATTTTCAGCTTTTTCTTTCGAAGAAAACCCACTATTACCAGGTATAGCTGGAATGGACGCTTGATGAATAAATAAAGCTCCATCAACCAAGATGTTGTATCCAAAACCTTGTTTAGGATTTGTGCTGTCAATTAAAAAATATTGAGTAGAAAAATTTGGTTCTGCTACTGCTGGTGTTGGCTGATTTTGATGATTGTTAACGTCAGCCACTACAGTCTCTTCTTTCTCTGAATGAGATGAACAAGAAATAAAAACAAGAAATAAAAAATAGAGTAAATATTTTACCATATACGAATTAAAAAGAGGGTTAATTAAATGTTATGATAAAGTAAATATAAAAAAATAAACCAGATAATTTACTTTGTAATGAGTAAACTATCTGGTTTAGTTAGTATATACGGCTGCTTTTAATTAAGACTCATAGAAGTATATTTTTATTTGAGCAGCATCTTTTAAAAAATCAATTTTGTGAATGGAATATCTGTGAACATTAAAGCCGGTTCTTAACTTTAAATCCGCTAATAAATCAGCTTGTTTGCCGTCTTTTATCATTTCAATATTTTCATATAAAATTGTTTTTACACTTTCTTTTCTCATAAAAATATTACTTTCTAATAAGTAAGTAACTACCAGAACAACCACATTTATACCTATTAAGAAAATGTATTCTATTTCATCAGCCGTATCTTTTATTTTTGTCACAGCGGATACTAAACCTATTGCAATTACTAAAAACAGGTAGGTCATATCTTTAATAGCAATTTCTTCCGTTTTATATCTTAACATACTAAATACAGCAAATAAACCAAAGGCCGCACCCATTGATAAATCAACCTTGTTTAATAAGAATGATATTAGAAATATAATGATGTTAAAAATAAAGAAAGTAAAAAACAGTTCGCGATGCTTGTATATTGGGTAATAAATAAATCTGATTAAAATAAATATAGCCGATAAATCTATCAGTAATCTGAATATTAATTTAGCAGACATTTTTTGAAATTCTTCATAGCCTGAAAAACTAGTTGCTGCATCACTTGCAATTTGTAGTAACATCATGGTTTAATTATTTTTTTTACGTTTGACAATTTTCGTTTGAAATTATTTTTTTTAACCTCGTTATATGAACTTGCTATACCAAAACAGTATTTACTTATTGAACCTTGACGAATATGCTTGTTTCGCATAATTGAGATAAACGGAGAGGCAATTTTACTGTCTTGCTTTACTTCGGCAATTACTAATTGGTCCATTAATTCTGTTTTTCCGTTTTTCTCAAATTCTAAATATAAATCCAGAGTTAAACGTTCGGCAGATGTTTTATTAACTAAGGTAATTCTACTATAGTTAATCCAGATTTTAGGAATTAAAGTTAGAGGATCAAAAGGCAATGTTTTCTTTAAAAAATCGAATGCTTTGCCAACATTTAACTCAGGTACTTCAACTTCTTTAATTCGGGTTTTCAAAGTTCTACCTTTATTGTTTTTAAATTTTACCTCTAAAAAGCCAAGGTTACTTTCTACATAAGTTCTGTGTCTGATTTTATATCTATTAAGCTTTCCGCTATGGTGTTCGTTATATAGGTCAAAATCTTGGGTGTCAAAATATAGTGTTTTGTATCTGCTAATTCTGTTCCCTTCAACATTTAATACTCTATAAAATACTTTAGCTTGTTCTAGAACATCTGGCAATTCGTTGATGTTAAAGGTAAATTTAGTATCCGTTCTATCCATTAGTTTTACACCATCCATCTCCTCTAAGGTGATTGGTTGAAATTGATGTAATGTATCTAAAACAGGATTATTCATTTATTTTACGTAGATATGTTTTTTTACAGAAATAACTTTACCGTCTGCATCAAGTGTTTTTCTTTCTGTTTTTAAACCCTTGCTGTCATAAGTATAGATGTGTTTTTTTGTGATTTTATCAGTAGCATCGTAAAATATTTCTTCTGTTTTTTCGCCTAACATATTATATTTTGTAACCTTTTTTTCAATAAGCTTGTTATTTGCATCGTACTGCAAATCTTCTATTTCATCTCCTTCAGAATTGTATTTTAGTTTATGAACGGATTTAATTTGTCCTTCTTTGTTGTAGTCTGTCACCTCTACCTCATTACCTTTGGCATCATAAATAATTTTATTTTCATTAATTGTTTTCCCGTTTTCAGTAATAGTTACGCCAGATGCTTTTATTTTATGTTGCTTAACTTCTTTTTTACTTTGAGAAAAAGCTGGAGTACTAAATGTAATTATAAATAAACTGATAATTAAATGTTTCATAATGTTTGTTATTGATTAAGCGTATCTAATCCAATATCTTTAACTTGTTTGCTTTTTGTAATGTTTACAGTGGTTTCAACTGCAGTTTCGTTTGGTGTACTTGAATTACTTTGAAACTGTTTACTGTAAGCTACAACTTTATATTTTCCTTTTCTTAGATATTTAAATTCAAATTCTCCATTTGAATTTGTTTTTGCTGAAGTACCTGGCGAGGTATCATCTCCAAAAAATAGATATACGGTTGTGTTTACAGCAGGATATCTTCCTTGTACTATGGTAAAAAAAGGGTCATAGTTTCTTACCCAATATGTCCCTTTAATCTGAGCATTACCTCCTTCACCAGGAGTTTCTTTGCAAGACAAAAACAAAGAAGCGCAAATAATAGGAATAAATAGTAGAGCAATTTTCTTTGTCATATTTATTTTATTGAAATAAAACTTCCTTTTGAAATAGATGAACCATCTGATAATGTGATAAAATAAAAATAAGTTCCGCCATTAAATATACTTGGATTTAATTTATATTCTTCATTTGCTTTTAAGGATTGAACGTGAATGACTTTTCCATAAGAGTCATAGATGGAAATCGTGCAAGACTTGGTTAGTGTGTTATCTGCCAAATGTATTACCGAATTTGAATTAATAGGATTTGGATAGCAGATTGATTGTATAGTATTTAAATTAGATAATTCGCGAATGCCAACATTTCCATTACTATTCAAATGCTGTGCATAAATATCGTAATCTGTTGTATTTCTGTGATCTTCCCATGCATAAATAGCTCCTCCATTACCATCTGATACTTGCGATGGGTTTATTTGATCATCAGCAGCATTACATACTGTTAGTCCTCCAGAAGTCCACATAATTGCACCTGTAGAGTTTAATTTTTGTGAAGTAATTTCCCATCCTACACTAGTAGAATCTTGCCATGCAATAATTGCTCCTCCATTACCATCACTAATAGTGTTTGGGTTAATTGATTTTAAGGCATTAGAAATTTTAATACCGTCTGTTGCTAACTGTGAAACGCCTGATAAGGATACTAACTGAGCATAAATTGAATTTAAATTTGTTCTATCGTCTTTCCAGCTTACCATAATACCAGTACTGCCAATGTATTTCATGTCAAGCGCACTTTGATTATTTGTTGCGGAGCATACTGCAACTCCATTAGAAGCCCATTGAACGGTACCTGTTGAATTAACTCTTTGTACATAGATATTATAATCTGAACCATTGCGTTTATCAACCCAGCCAATCACTGCTCCATTTGCACCATCTGGCTCTATACGGGGATTACTTTGAGTATTAACGGAATTACAAATCACAACACCATTAGCTGTCCATTGAGTTGTGCCATTTGCATCTAGGTGTTGCGCATAGATGTCGTAATCAGTGTTATTTCTTTTGTCTTGCCAAGTAATAATTGCACCACCGTTTCCATCAATATCAATTCTTGGATTTGCCTGTAAATTTGGAGCAGAACATACAGCAACCCCACCACTTGTCCATACTGTAGCTCCCGAAGAATTTATACGCTGTGCGTAGATATCCCAATAAAAATTTAACGAATCTTCCCAAACAATGATAGCACCTCCTGCATTATCACTTACAATTTTCGGACTTTTTTGAGTTGTTGTTTTACTACAAATAGCAACTCCATTGGTAGTCCATAACACGTTCCCCGAAGAGTCGATTTTTTGTGCATAGATATCATAATTACCAGCACGGTTATCTTCCCATGTAATGATTGAACTTCCATTGCCAGCTTCAATAATTGAAGAGTTTTTTTGTATAGCAGGATCGTTACAAATTACAGTTCCATATAATACCCATTTTCTGATTCCACTTGCATTTAATCGTTGCGCATAGATATCATCTTGTGTTGTTAATGAATTCCTATTATCATCCCATGCCATCACAATACCTCTGTTTGCATCGGATGCCGTATGAATATTGCTTTGAGATTTTGCGGCCATAGCAACTACTGTATTAATAGAAGTATTGCTGTTCCACTGAGAAAATGCGTGAGAAGATATAATTAAAAGTAAATAAAGTATTATTTTTTTCATTTTAAATTTATGATATGATAACGTTAAATATACAAAATATTATTTTTAATTTTTGTAGAAAATTGGCAAAAGAGATAGTATAACTATAAAAAAATTAAAAATAATTGTAGATTTGTTTTAATGACAGTTAAAATTAAGTACATAAATGTTTGTTGTTTCATTTTATTAAGTGTATTTACTTTTGCTCAAAAACCTCAAAAAGATTTTCAAATATGGGGAAACATTGAGGTAGAAGCACCAATTAACAAACGATGGATGATTCATTTACAACATCAATCACGTTTTATTAATAATGCATCTCAGTATGGGTATTCATATTTTGATGCTGGAGGTTTATATCGTATTGGAAAAAATCTAAGATTTACGTTCAATTATATTTTTGCTAATAAAAAACGAATTGATGTTTCGTATAGCTATCGTCACCAATTTGAAGGCTATTTTACTTATCGTAAAAAATTTGGGAAGTTTGTTTTTTTCGATAGGCTTTTAAGTGATATGCAGTTTAAAGATTTTAATTCGGATGCTCAAGGACAGCGACTAAGAGATTTTTATTTAAGAAATAAAGTTACTTTGCGATATAAACTTCCGCATAAACTTACACCATACATTGCCGAAGAAACCTACTATAAATTTGACGGGATATATTACGAAAGAGGATTTCATGGAATTAATAGAATTAGAATAATTTATGGGTTGTTATACAATCTTTCTGAAAATTGGTTAGCAGAGGTTTCGTATACAATGGAATTTAATCATGATGCTAAGATTCCTACTAATAATTACATGTTGTCTTTTGGATTAGTAAGAACCTTCTTTCAATAAGGTTATATTGTTAAGGTATATCCTATACCTAAAATGTAAATACTTTCAGGTGTTGAGATATCAAATTCTGTTTGATATAAATAATACAGATTAATGGAATTCTTTTTGTTTATTTCATATTCAACTCCTAACACATTTCTAACTCTATGAAATTCTTTATCATATAAAGGTCCATCCCCTC
>JBBIUW010000091.1:0-8444 GCA_037440045.1 Sphingobacteriaceae bacterium | reverse complement strand
ATGTGTCTTTGGTTATTTTTACTGAATGGTTTTTTGGAATATCAGTATCAATCATATGATAGCTTTTCATTAAACGTAAGCAGCCGTTTACACCTTCATTAATAGCGTTATAATCAAAGCGCATGCTTTCTCCGCCTTCGTAAACTAAAATCGGTTTATCTTTTTTTGCAGCTTCTTTTCTAAATGTTCCTTCACGGTATTTACTATCAATAATTAAAGGAGGAGAGAATTTTTTTGCTAACGAAATATTTTCATGAAATTCAAACACACATCGTATTTGAGGACTATTACTAATTTTTGCGCCACCCGTATGAAAATCAACACCAAAATCAATTAATGGAACAATATGTTTCATTAAGTCATATGCAATTCTACTGCCAAACGAACCGTTTTTTGTTCCAGGAAAACAACGATTTAAATCTCTACCATCGGGTAAATCTCTGCTACCAAATAAAAACGATACACTATTTATAACTGGTATTGCAATGGTGTTTCCGCAATTTAGTTTTTGAACCTCTTCACGAGTAATAATTTTTCTGATGATTTCAATACCATTTGTTTCTTCGCCATGCATTCCTGCGGATAATAGTAAAGTAGGGCCTTTACGTGTACTGCGAAAAACAAAAACTGGAATTTCAATATTTGTTTTTGTATGTAATTCGTAAGAATTTAAAACAATTTGTTTGTTTTCACCTGGTTTTATTATTTGTGAATTTATAACAAAGTCTTCCATTACTGTCCAGGAGTATTAAACTCATTACGTTCTACATACTCAATAATTTTTCCTGCAATATCAACACCAGTTGCACCCTCAATACCTTCTAGTCCTGGCGAAGAGTTTACTTCCATTACTAAAGGGCCTCTATCACTTTGCAATAAATCAACACCAGCTATTCCTAATCCTAATTTCTTACATGCTTTAATAGCTGTTGATCGTTCTTCGGGAGTTAAAGTAATAATTGATGCTGTTCCTCCTCTATGTAAATTACTTCTAAATTCACCTTCTTTTGCTTGGCGTTTCATGGCGCCTACAATTTGTCCGTCTACTACAAATACTCTTAAATCAGCGCCTTTAGCTTCTTTAATATACTCTTGCACTAACATATTAGCCTCTAACTTCAAAAAAGCTTCAACTACCGATTTAGCAGCTTTTTGATTTTCAGCTAAAATAACGCCAATGCCTTGAGTACCTTCTAGTAATTTTACTACGCAAGGTGCGCCTCCAATACTTTCAATAACGCTATCAATATCTTTGTCATTAGGAGAGCTTGCAAACGCTGTTTTAGGAATTCCTAGCCCAGCACGTGCTAAAATTTGCAAACTACGCAATTTGTCTCTTGAACGAACTAATGCTTGGGATTCTACAGCTGTAAAAATTTTCATCATTTCAAATTGACGAACAACCGCTGTTCCGTAAAAAGTGGCACTTGCTCCAATTCTTGGAATAACAGCATTTACATCTGTTACTTCCTTCCCGTTATAATAAATATGCGGACGACCTTGTTCAATAACTAAAACGCATTTCATGTGATCAAGTACAAGAACTTCATGCCCTCTTTGTTCTGCCGCTTCTATTAAGCGTTTAGTAGAGTATAAATTTTTATTTCGAGATAAGATAGCAATTTTCATCTGTTATATTTAATAATTTATTTTAATAAGCTGGTTAATTTTAATCCATTGGTGTATATCAAATTCACATCTATAATGAATTTTCCTTTTAATAATCGTCTTCCTATCAATACAGGATAACGCATGCTTTCTCGGTCACTTAAAGAGATGGTGGTTTTAATTTTTTTGCCACCCATGGTAATTAACGTTTTAATAATATAACGTTCTTCCATTTCTCCGAATGAATTCTTGATTTTTTTACGGGTAAAATCTTCAAAAGAATATACTCTATCATCTAACAATTGAAACGTGAGGATTTGTTTATTGTTTTCTGTTTTTAGAATAATATTATTGCAATGAATGGAGCAAGTATAAGCACCAGTATCAATTTTAGCTTCTACTTTATCAATTCCCAATAACGGAAAACTAACAAATTCTCTTCGGCCAATTAATTTTATTTTATGTTTAGGAGGCAGCATATAATACTACTCCAAATTAATTCATTTTATTGGGAAACAAAAATAATTTCGATATTAAATTATTCTAAAAAGTAAATATCATCAAATGGCGAATTAATAGGCGAACCCATGTTTACTGGAGCGGACCAGCTTTGAGAAGCTTCATCCCATGTACTTTTAAAAATATCATAGCCGCCCATATTTTCATAAGATTTTGAGGAAAAATATAGCGTTTTACCATCCTTAGATAAACAAGGATACTCCTCATCTAGCGGACTATTAATAGCTGTAATATTTAACGGTGAAGGAGACCATTTGCCATTACCTAATTTTTTTAATTGGTAAATATCCTTTCCATTGTTATCATTTTCGCCATAGCTAGAGTAAAGAACAGTGCTTTTATCTGCAGACAAAAATAACAGAGATTTAAACTCTTTCTTTTTGTCAACAGATGATCTCATATCATCTGTGATAACTAATACCTTTCCTCCTGATTCGATTTGTGTTAATGAATTTTGAATGGCCATTTGATCAACATGTTTTTTTCCATATACTTCCAGTACAACAGGATTGTTTACAAGCTTTAACCCACTTGTACAATATTTTATTTCTTGTTCTATTTTTAAACTTTTTAAGTCTTCAGGACTACAAACAGCCATGTATTTTTTATAGTAATTTATGGCAGTACTAAATCGGTAACTCTGTTGATTAGCTTTAGCTAAGTAGTATAATACTTCTATTGGAACATCTTTCAAACCTAAACAAGCTTCTAAGGCTGTAATACAATCTGTTTTATCCTTTTTTGTTTTAAATAAACATACACCTAAACGGTATTCATCTATTGGCTCTAAGTCTATATATAATTCGATAGTTTGATACACTAATGCCGCTTCTTGATATACTTCTTGATTAAATAAATTTTCGGCTAAAGCTAAATCTTCTTTGTCTTTAGCAGCTTCTTCTGCTGTACGTTTTGGTTTTTTTATTTTTGGTTTTTGATCAATAGGTTTAGAAGCTAGAGTTGATGTGTTTTTTGCTATTGGAACATCAAACGAGATTTTTGCAGCTTCAGCCTCCGTAAAATAATTTGAAACTTTAATGGTTTTTGGATTAGTAGAAGTTTGAAGTTTTATAATTTGTTTTAATTCAAACTCTCCTTTCTTACTTGGTATTTCAAAAGATGAAGTTAAATCTGAAACACCTTCTGCCTCAACCGACATATCGTATTTTGTGCCAGAAGCTAATATCATTAAATAATATCCAGTTGCAGAGTTTGTTTTGTACACTCCCGCAATTTCTCCTGTATTATTATTGTAAATTGTTATGTATGCATCCTTTTTCGGGATAGAATCGAGTGTGTTAAAACTACCTTTAATAATAGAGTTTGCTAATTCTTGCTGAGGTAGTTTTATTTGAATATATTCATAGCTATTATTTCTTCTATTACTGCAGTAAGATGCTGATTGATTAGTTTCGTCAGGAATAAATAAAATATCATCATATGTTGAATTTATAGGGTAACCCATATTTACTGGCCTGCTCCAAGGAGATATACTATCTTTACGAGTACATTTAAAAATATCATAACCTCCCATGCTGTTATGACCCTTTGATGAAAAGTATAAGGTGTTACCATCTTTGGTGATGTATGGATAATTTTCATCATAAGTTGTATTAATTTCTGGACCTAAAATTTGACTGTTACTAAGAGACCCGTTTGGAAGGCTTTTGTTGGTATATAAATCCAGATGTTTTTGTTCTTTTTCTCCATAACTGGCGTGGTAATATTCTCTGCTATGATAGTTACAAACCAATAGTTTATTGTCTTTTTTCTTATCAATAGAAGATGCAAAGAAATCAGGTTTAATTTTTACTGTTTCATTAATTAAATCCGCGTTGTAATTCAAGATAATATTATCAAGGCTTGCAGGTGTTCTTTTTACAATTTCAATATTTACTTGATCATTCATTAAGTTAAGCCCATTCATACAGTTTTTAATATATAGAGGGCAATTTTGTAATTCAAAATCATAGGGTTTAATTTTTCCTTTATAAATATCAAATGCTTTAATGGCATCTTGAAATAAGTAAGATAAATGATATGCTTTTCCTAAATAGTAATAAACATCTGAAGGGATTTCAGTTATACTGGCTGCAATTAATAGTGAGTTGATGGCTTTGGCTTTGTTTTTTTCAAGATTAAGTAAACAAATACCATAGTAATAATTTACAAAAGGGTCAGCAGGGTCGTTTTGTAATAAGCTACTATATAAATTTAATGCTTTTTCAAAATCATTATTTTTAAAGGCATTTAAAGCTTCTTCTGGTTTTTTCTTTTCTTCTTCTAATTGTTTTCTTACCAAATCATCAATGTTTTGAGAGCCATCGTTTTTATTTAATTGTCTCGCTAACTTTTCACTACTATCTTCAATTATTTTTGTAGTATCGATATTGGTTTTTAAATAAAATACTTTTTCATTTTCATCAGCAAAAAAACTATGAATCATTAAAACAGGTTTGTTTTTTTCGTTCAATTTAATTTTTAAGTCTTGTTGACAAATTTCGTAGTCAATTTTTAAAGGTATTTCAACAATTTCTTGAGTTGTTCCGTAACCAGAAATTTCAACTTTAAATAAGTATTTTAAATTAGGAGCTAAAATCAATAAATAGTTCCCTGTGTATGAATTAGAATTGTATATTCCAACAAGTTCATTGTTTGAAACATTATACACGCTTATTTTTGCTCTTTTTTCATTTGGATTACCAATTACTTCAAGATGCCCTCTGATAACTATTAATGCAGGTGTTTGTGAGCTAGGAGATATTTTAAAAACATCTAATTTATCATCGTCACTCAATCTGTCGGAAATGAAATAAATAAATTTTCTTTTCTTAGTCGCATTAATATCCTCTTTTACTTCTGTAGTTTTTAATGATGTACTATCTTTTTGTTGTGCGTTAGTGTTTGTATTCGCAAATACAAAACACACAATTAAAATAGCAGTTATAAGAGTTGTTTTTATCGACATGATTATTTACCTAAAGTATAAATAATCTTCAATAAAAAAAATAAAAGTATGGAGTTATTACTCAATTATATGAACCGCATAGGGCTAACATCCTCGTTGATTTTGTAATTATTTTGTATAAAGCTTACAAGTTGTTTTGCAAAGTAAGGAGCAATCATAACAGCTTTAGTACCTAAACCGTTAAATATAAAAACGTTTTTATAAACTGGGTGTGAGCCAACTACAGGTCTTCTGTCTATCACAGAAGGTCTAACGCCCGCATCATGTGAAATGATTTTATATGGAGTTGTTATAACAGCATTTAATTTTTGTACTAATTCACCCTTAGCTTTTTCTGTAGGATTATCATTTAAATTTTCCCATTCATAAGTAGCGCCAATTTTAAAAAGGTTGTTACCCAATGGCATAATAAAAAATCCCTTATTAAAAATATCGTTATCTAATTTAATTTCTGTACTTTGTATGGTTAAGGTTTCTCCTTTTGCTGGTTTCATTGGAATCCAGTTAAAGTATGGATTGTTAGAAATTAAGTAACCTTCGCAAAATATAATGTTAGATGCAGATATATTTTTGTAATTGACAGCTGATGCAGAAATTTCTAATTGATTGTAGTCAAATTCTTCTTCGATGTAGCTCTGGTGTTTTTGTATATGGTGTTTAGTTAAATCTAAAAATTTTGAAACATCTAAATTCCCAGCAAGTAATACTTTTGAGAAAGATTTTATTTGGTAATGGTCATCGAGTTGATAGTTCTCATATGTATTTGAATCTAAATAAATGTTTGTTGATTCAGTGTCATGAGATTTTTTCTCCCACAGTTTTTTTTCCTGTTCTTCGGTAAAAGGTTTTATGATTTCTCGTTTTCGAATAAGCGATGTATTGAATTCTTGTTCCCAATATTCATAAAACGAAATTAGCTCAGGTACTAATTCATCTGCCATCCAGCTTTTTGTGAGACGTTTAAAAACAATAGGATTCCAAATACCACCAGCAACTTTTGAACTTGACGATAGGGTATCTTTATTGATGCATGTTACAGAATACCCTGCTTTTATTAATGATAAAGACAAAACTGAACCAGCAATACCTTGTCCAACTATAATGAAATCTTTTTTTGGAAGATTATTTTTTTGCTGGTTTGCGACCATATTTTATTCCTCTATAGGCACCAGAAAAATAGGCAATAATTCTTACACCATAAACCATCTGCACCTGATTATAATCACAAAAAATTTGACCACCTAATCCAACGTCATATTTTACTTTATATACAGCTTCTACACTAGCATGAATACCAAGTTCATTGTATACGGTTGCTAAATTATAGTTTGTTGAATCGCTTAATGGTCTTCTGAAATAGGAGGATGATGGTCCAACAAAGGCAGATAAATTATATTTTTCTTTTTCTTTTCTTAATCCATAACACAAGTGAAAACTATAATTATTAGATGCCGTAAAATCTACACCACTCATGTAGCCGCCAATTCTAAAGTAGTGTTGTTTAATAAAAAAACTAAAATCTGCACCAACATTTTTCTCATCTTTAGGCCACTTTGAGTTATAGCTTGGACCTGCTCCAACAGATAGCCAGCTGTTATGCACCCTATAACGCTTACCGTCATAAGTAATTTCTTCTTTAAGATTAAATTTTGCAGTATCGCTTTGTGCGAAGCAAAAATCTCCAAATAAAACAAAAAAGATGAATATGAATAAGTTTCTCAACAATGCGAAGATATAAAACAATTTAACTTAATAAAAGTGTTACAATTTATAACGTTCATAAACGAATAAAATTGCACGGCTTTAAGTAAATAAAATCAAAGGGGGTTATTTTGCCATTACCCAGGCATTTGGAAACTCTGTTCTGATTGAAGAAAGAAGAGTAGCAGCTTGTTCTTTTGTATCAAAACCACCACAGCTAACAACATGTAGTCCTTTATTATTAACACCACTGATACCTGCACTAATGTGCTTAGTTTGTAATTCGTGTATTAAATTGTTAGCGTTTTCTTCAATACCAAAACAGCCAATCACTACTTGGTATTTGCCATCGTATTGATGATTGTTTTTAGGAACAACACGTGTGGATTTTACAACCGATGTTTTGTCTGTTATGGCAACGCTATCGTTTACAGAAGCTACTAAAACATGACCATTATCTGATAACTTAAAAGACGCAAATCCATTAGCATCAACCAACAGTGTTTGTTTTTCGGCAGAGCTAATCAAAACAGCTTTATTGTTTTTTGTTACTGTAGGTGTATATGTTTTTTCTGGAGTATAAAAAGGGTTAAACGAAGATTCTAACAATGGTTTCATTGGTTTAGAATATGCAGCAAATAACAAAAAGGCTAATGTAACAGGAACTCCTATTGCCAATGTTGCGATTTTTGCATATGATTTTTTCTTTACCAAAACAGGTTCTGCTGTTATTTTTCTATCCTCAAACTGTTTTACAATAACTGGTTTTTCAGTTTCAATAACCAATTCATTAGCAATTACAGGTTCAAAGCCAAATGAATCTAAAAGAAAGTTAACATCCGTTTTTGCTTCAAAACGTAAAGTATTTTCTGAATCAATATATAAAAGACCTACATTATTAAGTTCAAAACGTTTCTTTATAGATAGTAAAGATTGAATGTAGTCTTTGTAATCTTCTAATTGTTTGGTAGCTTCAATAATAGATATATTATTCTTTTGCATTAAACCCGAAACCAATAACCCATCATTATGTATAAGATTTTTATTAAATAAGATATGTTTGGTTTGAGGATAAAGAATATTACTTCCTTTATTGAAATTTGAGCTGTAATTTCTTGCTACAAAACCACCAAGATTAGGCACAATAACACAGTCGTGCTTAAACAAAAGCTCGGCAATTAGATTGGTTATTTGATTGTAGTGTAACATTTACGGTGTCGAATTTACTGCTTTTTTAACATCTAACTAAATCTAAAGTTACCGAAAATAGGCAGCTTTTACTAATTGTTTAGTTGCCAATTGATTATGAATTTTTAATAGAAACGAACAGCTTATGCACAGTTTATTAACAAAGTGTGATTTCTGCTAAGTATTAATTTAAAACGCTACTCTATTATGATAATTAAAAACTTAAAGTGCTGTTAAATAAGTAGTTAATTATTTAGATAAGGTTTAAATAACTTTATTTTTATTAAAGATTATTTTACCTTTGCAACCCATGTTAAAATCTATAAAACACATACATATAGCCATTTTCTTAAGTTTCCTTTTATCTGCGGTATTTGCTCACGCTCAAAAACCACCTTTAACTGCAAAAGAAGCTATTTTTAAAATGGTTAAATCCATTCATGAATTAGAAAGACTAAAA
>JBBIUW010000090.1:0-8452 GCA_037440045.1 Sphingobacteriaceae bacterium | reverse complement strand
GATGCACGACCTGCAGTTTCAGATAATATAGATGTAAATACAATTGGTTGAGATGGAGTACCAATTGCATGGATTTTAGAACCTCTAGCAATTACTAAAACACCTGGAGTAACAGTCACATCAGTTTGTTTACCTCTGATAATTGTACCTGGTTGTATTGTTAATTCAGCATTGTTAATTACGTGAACAAATCCATCTAAATAAACTACACCACTCCAAGTTGTGTTTGTTGAAATATTTCCAGTAACAGTAGTTGTTGGAGCTGGATATACTTTAAGTTCTGGATTCCATTCTGCCCAACCTGATGTCCAATCTGTTGCAGGTGTATTGTCTGTTACAGGGAACGCTCCTTTGTATGATGTTACATCCCAAGTAAAAGGCGTTTGAGCGTTTAATAGCGAACATGCTAATAAAGCTGCTGATAAGTAAATTTTTTTCATTTTTAGTTTTTTGATTAGTTTTATGCCGCAAAATTATTATTACAGTCTGCAGTTTTCATTAAACTAACTTTACCTTTTGATTACAGTTATATTAACTTAATGTTATTAATTTTTTTTAGACTTTACATAGTCTTAATATTGAGTATACGACATCAAAAGGTTGTTCGTCTTAAAAACACTTTATTTTAAAATTAATTTTTTGGTCATTGAATAATTATCAATATTTATATTAATAATATAAGCCCCCTTCTCTAGATTTGAAGGAATAATGTAATTTAAACTTTGTGTCCCTTCTGTATCTTCTCCATGATACATGTCAAATAATTTTATTCCCAAAGTATTATATAAACTAATAGTGACAGATTTTGATTTCTTGGTCTTGTAAACCACATTTAAGGTTTGATAGCATGGGTTGGGATATATTGATATATCATATTCATTTTTATTATCTGATAGCTCAAATGTATTTGTTGGAACATAAGGAGTTAGTGTTAAGCTAGTAGTACAACATTTGTCTCCACTTGTGTTTCCATTGTTATTAATACCAAGTAATGCACAATATAAATAACCGGTTCCAGTAGTTGGAGCAGTCCACTCCAAAGTAAAAGGACTAGCATTAGGAGTAGTATGCATAATGTCAGAATATGTATATCCATTTCCAGAAGAAGGAGTATTAACCATTTCAAAAGGACTTATACTATTAATAGTCCCAAAGTCTAACACTGAATTAAAGATATTGCTATTAGAATTTAATATTTCTAAATCGAACCCAAATAAGTTATATCCTTGTCCTGTAATTGAAATTGTGTATGTAGTTCCAGGTATATATGTGTTATTAGGCCCAAAAGCAGGAACGCTATTGATTATAACACTTGGTGTGTTTGCCCCGCCTGCATGACATGAAGAACAAGTAAGTCCATCTGCTGGAGAACCTGAATGATTAGGACATCCACTAGTGTAATAAATTTGAAAGGCGGAAAAGATAGTTATTGTAATAATAGCTATAGAGAATAGTATTATTTTTTTCATGTCACTATCAATCCAAATTGTTTATCAATAATTAATATATTTTATATGAAATTGAAAAAGAAATAGTAGGAGCTACTTTTGTATTCATAAATATATTATCTGTTTTATAATCGTGAGTTAAGTTTTGGTTTGCAGCTTCCGATCCTTTATCTAATTTTCCGTTTCCGTTAATATCTTGGTATCGGATTTGGTTTTGTGCTAATAAGTCGCGAATATTTATTTTTGCTTCAAATTTTTTCTTGAATGTTTTAGACACTTGTAAGTCTAATACATGTCTTGGGTTTTCCCAAATGCTTGGCTCATCTTTTGGAGAACCTACAATTACAATACGTCTGCCAATCCAGTTGTAAGAAATACTAACTCCCCAGTCTTTATCTGAATCTAAATATTGTAAACCTGCATTGATGATGTAGGGTGATTGGCCTTGTAATGGTCTGATTTCTCCAGCATTTGAATTTGTATTGTCAACCTTTGATTGAATGTAAGCAAAGTTTGAGAATAAGGTTGTATTTGATAAAATTTTTGAAGAATCATTATGAAAAATGGTACTTAATTTTAAACGGTATTCTAATTCCGCTCCTATATTTTGCGCTAGTTTTGAATTAGCAAATGCTACAGAGTTACTATTTCCTATTTCAAGAACTTGTTCAATTGCGTTTTCTATTTTTTTGTAAAAGCCCGAAACAGAAACTATTTGACCAGCACTTGGAAACCATTCTGCTCTTATGTCGTAGTTATCTATTTTAGATCTTTTTAATTCTGGATTACCAACAATTTGAAACCCCGTTGTGAAATCTAAAAATCTGAATGCAGCTAACTCTCTAAACTCCGGTCTGGCAACTGTTTTAAAGTATGCTAAACGAATATTGATTTTATCAGTTAATCCATATACGCAGTTTATAGATGGTAATATATCTATTACAGTTGTATCTGTTGTTCCAGGTTGCCCACTAATAACAGTAGATAATTTTTGTCTGTAAGATTCTAATCTAGCTCCATAAATAAAACGTAATTTATTATCAAAAAATCTAGAATCAGCCATTAAATAACCAGCATGTAACATTGATGATGCTTGATAATTATCATTTGGGGTTGTTGATTCAACGACAAGTAATCCCCCTTTATCTCTTCCTGGAATTTCTAGTATTCCTATATTTTGGCTGTCAAATATATGGCTGTCATCTAAAGTTAAAATTTGTTGATTTGGAACTATTTGTGAGCCAAATTTATATGAGTTATAACCTAGCAATCTAGATGTAAAAGTTCTTTCTCTAAATATGTGACTTCCTCCAATTTGTAGTTCGTGTTTTGTTTTACCAATCGTAAATGCTCTACTGATATCGTATTTCACACTCTTCATTGATTCGTTTGTTTTTTGAAAAAGCATTGATCCAGCACTTGTTGGTGATGTTCCTTGTGTGCCGAATGTTAACGAATAAGGTATGCTATCATTTTCTACATTACTAACTTTGGTTCTAGTCATTCTTCTTAAGCCTGGTAATTCTCTTTCGATGTTACTGTAACCAGCAACCCATTTCATTTTTAGTTTTGCTTTTTCAATGTAATGATCTCCATTAATTTGCCCCGAATAAATTTTATTTTGAGTAAACCATCTAACACTTGTGTTATTCCATACAATAGGATCTTCGATTATAAGAGCCCCAGTGCTCATAATGACTCTATCTTCACTATTAATACTATATAAATTTTTTATTCCTATTTGGTGATTTTGATGAATTTTGTATGATAAATTCCATAAACCACTTGCCAAAACAACATTTGAATAAGTTGATAGATCTAAATCAGATGTTTTTTCAACTGGAAAATTTTCTCCTAATTCATTAAATGTTCTACGCTTTGTAAACGTAGTACTATTGGTACTATTATAAGTTAACGCAAATATACTTCCAATTTCTCTCTTAAATAGTTTGCCCACGTTTGCCAACGTGTATTGGAAATTCATATTCGGTAAAGCTTTTTTTGTTTTAATTGTCCAATCAAAGTTAAATAATTTAGCATCTTCTATTTGTTGATACTTGTCTGTTGTAAATGCTGGATTTGGATAGGCTCCTGGTAACGCTCTTGTGCCGTCGTCTATTCCTAGCCAATCTGTTTTTCCTCCTTTGTAAGTTTTAAAATCTTTAAAAGTTGTTTGTGGATTATACCCAGCGCCAATTGAAATACTAGATGAGTTTTTTTCAGGGATACTTTTAGTATTAATATTAATTACTCCTCCAGAAAATTCACCTGTCATATCGGGAGTTGCTGTTTTTAAAATTATAATATTGTCTAATATATTTGCTGGAAATATATCAAATGAAAACGCTTTCTTATCACTTTCAGAACTAGGAAGAGGAGCTCCATTAATAAATGCAGCATTATATCGATCACTCATCCCTCTGATGATTGCAAATTTATTATCCTGAATAGTAGCACCACTTATACGTTTAATAACATCACTAGTACTTCTATCTGGTGTTTTTTTAATGCTTTCCGAAGAAATACCATCACTTACACTTGCATTGTTTTTTTGCATTACTAACAAGGTATTTGTATTCTCTTTATTCATCTCTGCTTGCACAACAACCTCTGTTAAGTTTTGAGAACTAGATTGATCCATACCAATATTAAATTCAGTAACATCATTTGCTTTAACTATTACATCTACAAATTTCTTGTTATCGTATGTAATATAACTTGCAATTAATGTATATTTCCCTGGTTGCAATCCAGATAGAGAATAATTACCATCAAAATCTGCAGATGCTCCTTTTGTAGTACCATCAATAAGAACTGTAGCCCCAGGTAATGTTTCGCCTGTTTTAGCATCAATAATTTTTCCAATAATTTTTCCAGTTTGAGCTTGAGCTATGGTATATAAGGAGATTAAAAGAGCTATAAGTGTAATTTTTTTGAACATAGTGATATTAATTTTCGCTGCAAAAAAACAATACTTACTTAAGGTTAATGTCAATTCTATATTACCTTAATATTAAATCAAATTCGTTTTTTTGTCAATTAATTAACCTTAACTTAACATTAAGCTATATAGTCAATCCTATTAAAGAAATGTCGTCTGTTTGTTTGGTATTTCCTTTCCAGCTATCAAGAACAAACTCTAAAAAATCTTTTTGCTGATTCATAGATTCATTATTATAATATTGAATTGTGTTTAACAGGCGTTTACGACTAAATTTTTTATTGTTTTCATTGTCAAATTGATGTTTTATTCCGTCTGAAAAAAAATACAGTTTTGCATTTTCTTCAATATCTATTTTAAAAGTTTCAAAAACTCTGTTTTTTTCAATTTGCCAACCCCCAATAGGAAAACTATTTCCTTTGTAAATATTAATTGTATCGTTTTGGTGTATTGCAAATTCGCCTCCGCCACAGGCATATTCAAATTCTTTACTTTTGGTATTGTAAGATATGAGCGTTATCTCCAACCAATCATTATTAAATTGAGAATCGTGTAGTTCGTTATTAAATGTTTCTATCCATTTTTTATCTAGCTCGGTTAAGTACTCTCCAACCTGATTGAAATTTTTTTGAATAACATAATTTAATAAACTAATACCTAGTACAGATAGCATTGCTCCCGATACTCCGTGTCCTGTGCAATCTGCAAGCGCAAAATAAATGGTATCGCCTTTTGAAGTTAACCAATAAAAATCGCCACCAATTTTATCCTGTGGTTTGTATAATATAAAATGATCCTTAAAAAATTTGTCAAAGTGTCTAATTTTTGGAAGCAATCCGTTTTGTATGGTTTGCGCATATATTAAGCTGCTTTCGTGTTCGGTAATAGTGGGATGTAACATAAGTTTTGTTTTGTGCCACAAATTTCTGATTTCAAAATTAACTAGACGGTAAGTAATTATTAGATAAACATTATCTATCAATCCATAATTTGCATAACTACATTACAAATGATTAATAAACATCGTTATGATAAAGAGTATAACTCAATAAAGTGAATGTTTAAAGTAGTATAGCTGTTGTTAGTCGAAATAAATAATAATTTAATATTAACTAGCCTTGTTGTTTTTTATTTTCAATAGGGAAGTATTTAAAATAATAATACAGTTAATACCAAGTTGCGCTGTATCTGTTATTTTCTTTTCAGGATATTGGTATTTTAGTTCTTTTGAAATTGTTTTATATAAATCAACAAACAAGTCTAAGTCCTTAAGTAATTTTTTAGAAACCTTAGATTTAAAATCAGGTGTTTTTACGAGTTCGTTTTTTATATGACTAATGAGGTTTGATGTTTTTATTTTACTATCCAATACTTCTTGATGTAAATCATCTTTTACAATTTGCTTTAAAGCTTTGTTTATTAAGATATATGATAGATTGATAGATTCAATAAAATAAGAATTATCATATGCTGCTTTATTTTTATCAATGAGTTGCTTTATTGTTACGGCCATAGTTTTTTATTTATTCGAAACTAACAAAGTCATTGTAAACTTATTATTAAATAAACTTTTCTGAGTTTTCGGATTTTTTTAAGAAACAATTTATTAGTTAATCTAATTAAAATTGCAATGTAAAATACGAGTTAATATTATGCCAACATTAAACTATTGTATAAAATAGTGCTATTTCTTAATATTTATTTAACTTTGAGCTCAATCTTTAGGTTTATCTTTGTAGTGTTAGAAAGATATGAGTACAGAAAATAGTTTATACAAAATATTACTTGTTGATGATGAGCAAGACATTCTTGATTTTTTAAGTTATAATTTAAAAAAAGAAGGATTTCAGGTTTATACAGCACTTAATGGACGAGATGCAATTAACATTGCAAAAAAAGAAATTCCTCATTTAATTGTATTAGATGTCATGATGCCAGAAATGGATGGTATTGATACATGCAGAGAGATTAGAGAGAACGCAAATTTAAAAGACGTGATGATCGCTTTTTTAAGCGCACGTAACGAAGATTATTCTCAAATTGCAGGCTTTGAGGTTGGTGCAGATGATTATATCACGAAACCAATTAAACCAAGAGTATTTATTAGCCGAATTAAAGCCTTATTAAGAAGATATTCTCCAGAGCAACAAAAATCAACACAACTAGATTTAGGGGGCATAAAAATAGACAAAGAAAAATATTGTGTTTATAAAGATGACAAAGAAATAGCTTTTCCTAAAAAAGAATTTAAATTATTATCACTCTTAGCCAGCAAACCAGGTAAGGTGTTTACACGTGAGTATATTTTAGAACAGGTTTGGGGAGATGAAGTGGTTGTTGGGGACAGAACAATTGATGTTCATATCAGAAAATTGAGAGAAAAATTAGGAGAAGATTATATCAAAACTATAAAAGGAATAGGATATAAATTTGAATTTTAAAAAATAGCGATAGAAATATCGCTATTTTTTTTGCTCATTGTAAGCCTTAATATAATCGGGCCAACTAATAGTTTTGTACTTATCTTCGGCGTAGTATTTTAATATTGGCAATAAACTTTTAGGCGTTAAAAAAGCATTTAGTGCATCTAATGTATTTTGTTGATTATCTAATACTGCAATTGATGGAAATTGTAATCTATTATTTGTGGCTTTTAAAGCAAATGTATTTAAAGGATAACCATTTAAAAGAGTCTTATAACATTTCTCTCCTCTAAACATAATGGTGTCATTGCTTTCTGCGTCAAAATTTATCAAATAAAAATGCTTATTAATATAATTTGCAATAGCAGTATCTTTTAATGTTGTGCTGCTTTGAACTTTGCATGAATTGCAAAATCCAGCATAAATATTCACTAATGTTTTTTTAGGATTTTTTTTCTGTAACTTTTCAATTTCCTTTAATGTGTATGTCTTTATTTGTTTCTTTACAAATACGGTGTCGTAAAATGTATTATTAAATTGCGCCGAAAAATCTTCATAGGGTGCACTCTTAAATACGTTTTCTACAGTATAAACCAATAATGGTTCTATTTTTTTCTCCTCTAAAAAACCCTGAGATAATAAATTATATTCAAAGTTATTGGAAACAAATATGGTAGATGGATAACTTAAACTAGTTCCTAAAAATTTAATTGCCAGTTCGTGAGGTGTTTTAGGATTTGGTGAAGTGGGTTTATAAATTTTACCATTATATTCAATAGTATCTTTTGTTTCAGCATTAAATTTAATGGGATAAAAAAACTGGTTGATATAACCCGCAATGTTTGGGTTTGAATAGGTCGTTTTCATCATGTGTTTACACCAGCCACACCAGTCTGTGTATACATCAATTAAAAAGGGTTTGGGTTGAGTTTTATTAAGCTCTTGAGCTTCTTTAATAGTTAACCACTTAACTAAGCCTTCTTCTGATTGAGAAAAGGAGAAGGTACTTATAAATAAAAATAATATTGTAAGCTGTATAGTTCGCATAATTTAATTGAGATGAATGCGACATAAAGATAAAATTATTCTTTGAAATTTATATGTTTGCCCATTGTTCCTCTAAATCTAAACCAAAAACTTTGGGTTTCTGTAATGGGAGTAAAATTTTCTATTTTATGAGGAAGGTAATCAATAGGAGGGGCATCATGAGGTAAAGTTTTCAAAGTATCGAAAATAACTGGTAGATACTTTAAGTCTTTTAATCTCCTTTTTCCAAAACGGTAAGTCATTCTAGTTTGAAATGGATCCGTACATAAAGCTACTTTCTCATGACCTAATTTTTTAGCTAATTTATAGCCATACCAAACATTTTCAGTACTATGTTGCGCTCTGTCTTCAATAATAATGTCATCTGCAGGTACGCCCAATTCAATGGCATATAATTTCATAATCTGAGCTTCTACGTATGGAGAGTATACTGAGCTACCACTCATAATTAATTTTTTGGTATGCCCTTGTTTATATAAATGAATGGCCCATAAAACGCGCATTTGCATTGTTCTATCCCATGAGGGCTCCAAAAATGGAACTCCAGGCACAATAACAGCATCATATTGTTTGTTAGCTTTTAATGCACGAGC
>JBBIUW010000089.1:0-8457 GCA_037440045.1 Sphingobacteriaceae bacterium | reverse complement strand
CAACTGGCGCCATGCCATAATCCAGATAACAAGAATACAATAAATAGATTACGGTATAATTTAAAATTAGAATCTACTTTATTTCCTCCTAATGGAATGTATAAATAGTTTTTCATCCAGCTACCTAATGTGATATGCCATCTTCTCCAAAATTCGGTAATACTCGATGATAAATAAGGATTGTTAAAGTTTTCAGGAAGTCTAATTCCCATAATCTTACATAAACCAATAGCCATATCACTATAACCACTAAAATCAAAATAAATTTGAAAAGTGTATGCTACCGCTCCAACCCAAGCAGCGGCGGTGTCAATTTGAGCAATATCTAATTTGAAAACATCGTCAGCCTGTGCGCCAATAGTATTTGCAATAATTACCTTTTTGGCTAATCCAATGCAAAACGTATAAAAACCACTTAATTTAACATCAGCTGTATAGTTTTTTTCTCTATCTGTTATTTGGTCTGCTATGTCGTGGTAACGAACAATAGGACCTGCAATTAACTTAGGGAACAATAAAATATAAGTTTGATAGTGCCAAAAGTTTTTAAGTGGTTTGTGAATGCCTCTATAAACATCAACTACATAAGTCACACTTTCAAAGGTGTAAAACGATATACCAATTGGTAACACAATTTTTAACCAAGCAATTTCTTTGATACCAGCTAATCCTAAAACTGCGTTAATATTATCAATGAAAAAATTAGAGTATTTAAAATAAAACAATAAACCTAAATTCATTGCTAAAGAAATTACAAGCAATTGTTTTTTTGCTTTATCAGATTTTGATTCAGCCATTTTATTGACTAAAAAGAAATCTAAAAAGGTAGTTCCTAATATCACAAAAATAAATTTAGGACCGCCCCAAGCGTAGAAGAAAATACTGAAGATTAAGATACAGGCATTTTTAAATCGGTTAGGAGTTAAATGATACGCCAGTAAAAAAATCGGCAAAAAGTATATTAAAAATGTAATGCTGCTAAAAACCATATTCTATTTAAGATTTAAGAAGTAAAATTTTTAATTCTTAAATCTAACTTCTAATTTTTTACTTATTGATATTGTTTTTCGTAATAGTTAGCGTAAGCTCCAGAAGTTACGTTTGTTAACCATTCTTCGTTTTGTAAATACCAATCTACAGTTTTCGATAAGCCTTCTTCAAATTGAAGAGAAGGTTTCCAACCTAAGTCTTTTTGTAGTTTAGTAGAATCAATCGCATAACGTAAATCGTGTCCAGCTCTATCGGTTACAAAAGTGATTAATTTTTGATTTGTTCCTTTTGGTCTACCTAATTTTTCGTCCATCATATCGCATAGTAAACGAATCACATCAATATTAGTCCATTCATTATGTCCGCCAATATTATATGTACTGCCTAATTGAGCGTTATGAAAAATAACATCTATAGCTTTAGCATGATCTTCAACAAATAACCAATCGCGCACATTTTCTCCTTTTCCATAAATAGGTAAAGGTTTATTGTTTTTAATATTATTAATACATAATGGGATTAACTTTTCAGGAAAATGGTAAGGCCCATAATTGTTTGAACAGTTAGAAATCACACATGGTAATTTATAAGTATCGTGGTAGGCACGTACAAAATGATCAGAACTAGCTTTTGATGCAGAGTAGGGGCTATGAGGATCGTATGCTGTAGTTTCTGTAAATAAACCTTCATCACCCAATGAACCATAAACTTCATCCGTAGATACATGATAAAATTTAGAAAACTTAGTAGCATCTGCTTTATATAATTCTTTAGCTGCGTTTAATAAATTAACGGTGCCAATAACATTTGTATAAACAAATTCCAATGGATTAGAAATACTTCTGTCAACATGGCTCTCTGCAGCTAAATGAATCACTGCATTAAATTGGTGTTCTTTGAATAGTTTATTAATAAAATCAGCATCTACGATATCACCTTTTACAAAATTATAATTAGGTTTATTTTCAATATCTTTTAAGTTGGCTAAATTACCTGCATAGGTTAATTTGTCAAGATTAATAATGTTGTAATTTGGATACTTATTTACAAATAATCTAACAACGTGCGAACCAATAAAACCTGCACCTCCGGTAATTAATATTTTCATTTTTAAAACGTTAAAATCAGTTACGAATATACGAAACTATGGTTATTTTACTAATAATATATGAACTTTTGATTTTACTATTATTCTTTGTTTTCTTACAGAGATGTAATTTATTATTTACCTCTTCCCTGAATAACAATTAAAACAGTATGAACTAAAATTTTAAAATCAAACATTAAACTCATATTTTCTATGTATAGCAGGTCAAATTTTACACGCGACACCATTTGTTCAATATTTTCGGCATAACCATATTTTACTTGTCCGTATCCTGTAATGCCTGGCCTTACACGATGTAAATGAACAAAATGAGGAGCATGAACCACAATTTGATTGATGAAATACTGACGCTCAGGTCTTGGGCCAACCAAACTCATATCGCCTATGATAACATTATAAAATTGAGGTATTTCATCTAATCTAACTTTTCTTAAAAAACCACCAATTTTTGTAATTCTAGGATCATTTGTTTTTGATAATAAAGGACCAGCTTTCTCAGCGTCGATATACATTGTTCTAAATTTAATGATATTGAAAGGTTTGCCATTTTTACCAATCCTTTCTTGTTTAAAGAATATAGGACCTTTTGAACCTAATTTTACAATAACCATTAAAATAACATATACCCAGCTAAAAACTACGAGTACAAAAATTGAAACACTTACATCTATAAAGCGTTTTACAGCTTGTTGCCAATTTGGCATTACTTGTCTGTTAATTACAATTAGTGCCGCATCTGAAATGGAATTCATTTTTACCTGACCTGATAAAATATCGTATACATCAGGAATGATTTTTATAATAACTTCAAAATCATTTAGTTCGTTTAAAATTTTTTCTAAATAACCATGTTCCCAAGATTCTATTGCAATAATAATTTCATCGATATGATGCTGATTAACTAATTCTTTTAAATCTTTGTATTCACCTAAGTGAGGTAATTTTTGTTTGAGTTGTTCCGAAAAACCATTTTTTTCATCTAAGTGAATAAAACCAACAAAAACATTTCCTGCTGATTTTTTGCTCGTAACAATTTCTTCATAAATCTTTAAAGCTCTTTGATTACTGCCAATAATAACTGTATTAAAACCTATTTTACCTTGACTGATTTTGTAATTAGTGATTGTAGAAAGAATAAATCTTAAAATGGCTGTTAACAAAAAATGTAAGATAAATAGAACAGAGTATACTTTGTAGTATGATTTATAATTTGGAACAAAATCATCTAACAAAATAAAAAAGAAAATAAAAGTTACGCCAATAACCGAAGTAGCAAGGGTTTGTATAAATTCATTAATCCTCGACTTTCTGTAAATATTTTTATAAAAACCAGTTAAATAGTAGGCTAATAACCACCCTAATGGTAAAATAATCATGCCTAAAATGTATTGTCGGTCAAATACTTGTTCGGGAATAATACCAAACTTATCAGGCTCAATATAAAATTTACGATATAAGTAAAATAAACTCCAAGCAAGGCTAGCAGATAGGTAATCTGCAAAAACATATTTGAATGTTTGTAGAGCCTTATTCACAAAAGTTATTGATAAATTAATTTAACGTTATCAATGTATATTTCAGGGGTTGCCACTTCTTGTGTAGCCTCGATATATAATTTATATTTTGGATATGAAGGGGTAGGACTAACTACTTTAGTAAGTTGCACATATATCTTGTTCCAATTTTCAGAAGGATTTATAATGATCGCCCCTCTTTTATCTTTATAACCAGCTATATCATCCCCTCCATAAACTCCCAATACGATACTTTGGTTGCATTTATAATTTAGTTCAGCGTAAATAGTTGCACCTCCGCCAGGTAAATAATAACCATTTGTTTGAATCATTCTTGCAGTTGGTTTTGAGTTTCCCATTGACATGAATATTGAGCCTCCTACACCTCCAAATGTTTTAGTTGGATCAAGAGTTACCACATAATTTGAATCTCCAGCAGATTGAAAATAACTTCCAGAAGAATCAAAACTATCACTATAATAAAAATACGCACTAGAATTATATTCAAACTCTGGAGATAATGTATAAGTCTTACCCGCTTCAATGGATAAATTAAATACTTTAGAATTATATACAGGATATGGTATTCTTGTAGCAGAAATACCATTGTTTTTTATTCCAGCATACATTGTTATTTTAGCATTTGTTTCTGCTACAATAGGCATTACGCTTCCTACAGGAAAAATACCTTTAAATTGATCATCAACATAGTACCATATATCGGTTATGTTATGACTATTTGTTCCCTGTGTTGATGAATTTGTTTTAAGAGAAACCGGACTGACCACTAAAAAGGATGCAGTGGGCGATTTAAGTCCATCTTTTTTACAAGAAAACATTAGTAAAAAAAAACAGGAAAGAGAGAAATACAAAAATAAATGTTTCATCATACGTCTTCAAAACGTAAAGATAGCAGTACTTATTGTATTTGCATAGTAATTTTTTGAAGAAATAGTTAGTGGCGTTTATTCGAATTGATTTGTAATTCAATTTCTTTCACAACCTGAAGCGCCATTTCAGCATCAAGTAATGATACAGCCACTGGTAAATCATCAGTTATGCTTTTATAAAAACTTTCTAATTCAGCTTTTATCGCATTAGTAGGATTTATAATGGGTTGATTTTGAATTACTTCAAATGTTTGACCTGTTCCTGTGTCTAAAACAATGCCTTTAGTAGGATTGTTGGTTGTAATGGGCTTGATAGATCTAATTGTAGTAGATTTAGTCAATAAATCTATATTTATAAAGGTATTTTCTTGAAATACTTCCATTGTTCTAATGTTATTTAATGCAATACGGTTAACGGTTAAATTTGCAACGCATCCATTTTCAAATTCAATCCTCACATTTGCTAAATCAGATGATTTACTTATTACAGGTGAACCAGAGGCTGATATTTTTCTGATTTTACTTTTCATCGTATTTAATAACAAGTCAATATCATGTATCATTAAATCTAATACAACAGAAACGTCTGTTCCTCTGGAGTTATAGCACGCTAATCTTTCAATATTAATATGTAAAGGATTACTGATATATGGTTTTGCTGCGGTAAAAGCTGGATTAAATCGTTCTACATGTCCCACTTGAACCAGTACACCTGCTTCTTTCGATAAACTTAATAGCTTTTTTGTTTCATCAGGATCGCTGGTGGCAGGCTTTTCAATAAAAACATGCTTACCTTTTTTTATAGCTTCTGCGGCTAATTCAAAATGCGTAGAAGTAGGCGTAATAATTAATACGACATCACAATTTTCTAAAAGCTCAGAATAGCTACTACAAATTTTAACATTTTGCTGGTATGTTAAATTCGACAAAACCTCCTTATTGATATCATATATTGCACTTACATTATATTCAGGAATTTCTCCCAACAGTTTTAAATGTATTTTACCTAAATGTCCTAATCCAACAATTCCTGCGTTCATTAAAATAATTTTTTGAATTCAAATGTAATATCTATTAAAAGTTAATTGTTGGAAATCATTTTATAATATTAAAACTCGATTGTTTATTATCATTAGCTTTAAAGCATGTTAATTAATACAAATAAAGAAGACGAATACTTATTTCAAGGTAAACGAAAGCGTTTAGTTGAGCAGCTGAAAGAGAAAGGAATTACCAGTCAATCTGTTTTAAATACAATTTTAAAAATACCAAGACACTTGTTTTTTGATCAATCTACAGAGCGCCCAGCTTTGTTAGATCATGCTTACTCAGATAAAGCACTTAAAATTGGCGCTGGTCAAACAATATCGCATCCTTTTACAGTTGCTTTTCAAACTGAAAAATTAAATATTAATAAAGGTGATAAGGTTTTAGAAATAGGAACTGGTTGTGGGTATCAAACGGCTGTTTTACTTGAAATGGGGGCAAAAGTATTTTCTATTGAAAGACAACGTGAATTATTTGATAAAACAAAAGTGTTTTTACCACTTATAGGATATAAGGGAGCAAAATTAGTTTATGGCGACGGTTATAAAGGGCTACCTCAATTTGCCCCATTTGATAAAATTATAGTTACGGCTGCTGCTCCATATATACCTCAAGACTTATTGGCACAGTTGGTAATTGGCGGAATCCTTGTAATTCCATTGGGAGAAGGAGAAGAGCAGGTAATGAATGTAATTGTTAAAAAGTCTGGCACAGAATTTGAAAAGCAAGCGTTCGGAAAATTTAAATTTGTACCAATGTTGCAAAATAAAGAATGATAAAAATCAATACCAATTTTCTACAATATTAACAAATACGTGTTTATAATTGGATTCTTATTAGTAATTTTGTTCTCGATTAAAATGACCAAATTTGTATAACAAATAAAACAAACAAACAAACAAAACAAAACAATTATGAAAAAATCAATCGCTTTAGTAGCAATGGCATTTGGAGTAACTTCTGCCTTCGCTCAAGATTTAACATCAAAAAAAGGTGAACCATTTTTACCAGAGGCTGGTGACTACATGATCGGTGTTGATGCTAATCCTTTCTTAAACTACGTTGGTAACTTTTTCGGAAAAGCAGGAGCTGCTTCAGGAGTAGGTTCAAATCAAGCACCAACTTGGAATTATTTAAATGCAAATAGTAACATTATTACTGGTAAGTATTTCAAAGATGCAACTACAGCTTACCGTGTAGGTATCCGTCTTGGTTATGATAGCAAAACTACAAAAAAATACTTATCTGATGTAACAGAAACTGGTATTGTTTACCCAGCTTTACCTTCTCAAAAAGAAGATAAAATGGCTCATAAATCAAGTACAATTGGTTTAACAGTTGGTATCGAAAAACGTAAAGGAAAAACTCGTTTACAAGGTTTTTATGGTGCTGAGTTAATGGTTTGGGGTTCTTCTAAAAAAGATAAATATACTTACGGACAATCAGTTGATGGAACTACTGCAGGTTTACAAAATGTAACAGCATTAAATACTTCTGATTTTTCAGGTGTTGCAAATGTTTTAGGAGCTAACGTTAACTCTTCAATTGGAGTTGCAGGTGAAACTTCTAGCCGTGTTACTAGCAGAAAAGTTGGTGGTGGTTTTGGAGCTGGCGTTCGTGCTTTTATTGGTGCAGAATATTTTGTTGCGCCTAAAATTTCAATCGGTGGTGAATTCGGTTGGGGTATTGGTTATATGACAGGTGGAAAAACAGTTACTACTGTTGAGTCTATCGGAGGTACTTCTCCAGCAAAATCAGATGTTACTAAAACTGAGAAAAACGGAGGTCATTTCGTTATCGATACAGACGCTAACAATTCTACAACAGGATCTATTTTAGCTCCATCTGCATCTTTACGTTTAAACTTACATTTCTAATCTAGAAATTAAAGAATAACAAAAAAAGCCTCGCTTTAAGCGAGGCTTTTTTTATGTAATAAAGTTTAGTAATAACTTAAATATTACATGATAAATATTAAATTTGCGCACTTAAAAATATAAATATGTCAACAGCAGCAAACAAAGGACCGATTTCTAAATTTATAGAATCTCATTATAAACATTTTAATGCAGCAGCTTTAGTAGATGCAGCTAAAGGTTATGAAACTCATTTAACCGAAGGAGGAAAAATGATGGTAACATTAGCAGGTGCTATGAGTACTGCAGAATTAGGGAAATCATTAGCCGAAATGATTCGTCAAGGTAAAATTGATATTATTTCTTGTACTGGTGCAAACTTAGAAGAAGATATTATGAATTTGGTAGCGCATAGCCACTACAAGCGTGTTCCTAACTACCGTGATTTATCGCCTCAAGAAGAGTGGGATTTATTAGAAAATCATTACAATCGTGTAACTGATACTTGTATTCCTGAAGAAGAAGCTTTTCGCCGTTTACAAAAACATATTTATAAAATATGGAAAGATGCAGATACTTCAGGCGAACGTTACTTCCCGCATGAGTATATGTACAAAATATTATTAAGTGGAGAGTTAAAACAATACTATGAAATTGATCCAAAAGATAGTTGGATGCTAGCGGCTGCTGAAAGAAATTTACCAATTGTTGTTCCAGGATGGGAAGATAGTACAATGGGTAATATTTTTGCTTCTTATGTTATTAAGGGAGAGATGAAAGCTTCTACTATGAAATCTGGTATAGAGTATATGGCATGGTTAGCAGATTGGTATACTAAGAATAGTGGAGGAAAAGGAGTAGGATTTTTCCAAATTGGTGGAGGAATTGCAGGAGATTTCCCTATTTGTGTTGTGCCAATGTTGTACCAAGATATGGAAATGCATGACGTGCCATTTTGGAGCTATTTCTGTCAAATATCAGATTCAACCACATCTTATGGATCATACTCTGGAGCTGTTCCAAACGAAAAAATTACATGGGGTAAATTAGAT
>JBBIUW010000088.1:0-8506 GCA_037440045.1 Sphingobacteriaceae bacterium | reverse complement strand
GATTGTGTAAAAATGGTAATTTGTAAATCAGTGGCTTTAAACATTTCGTTTAAGGCTAGTGACTTAAGTTTATCAATCATTTTAAATCCATCATTATATTGTTTTTTAATGGCACAATATCTAACCAGGTAGCCATGTGAAACAATATAGTAATGAGGCATTTCCGAAATGATTTCTGGTTTATTCTCTAATTCAATGATTAATTCCGAAAATGATTTATGTACTTCATCCATTTCATTTAATAGCATATTGGCTACACCACAAATAAATAGATAGATGATTTTTGATTTATTGGATAAAAAATCCTGTTGAATCGAAAACTGTTTTGTCTCTTTTAAAACGTCGTTTATTTCGTTTACATCTTCTTTACTTCTTGCAATCATTAATCTTGATGATAATGCATTTAATTTTGCAAGTTGTAATTCGTAAGCTGCGAAGTTTTCAATTTTATTAAATAAATTATTTTCTTCTTCAATTAATTCATCTAAAGTTCTGTAATTGATATCTCCAAAATGAGCCTCCATATCAACCAACACTTTTTCAAGTTCTACAATCTCTAATAAACTATAAAACAGCTCATAATCTTGAGCCATTTTTTTAATAATACTTAATTGCTTACGAGACTGTTTGTATAAAGATTTATTAAATAATAATTGAATGTTTTTTATCTCTTCGTCAATTTTTGCACTAGCGCTGGTTTCTTGACGATGAAAACGTAGGCTTTTTAAAATATGATGAAGTAATTGGTTTTTTTCAGATGCGAAATGTTGTACAAATGTCTCGTTTTTAAAATGAGATTTAACAACATCCTCATCGTAAGAATCCTGACTTTGGATAAAGTTATATAGTTTAATATAATTTTTATCTCCTTGCTGAAGCGATGAAAGAGATTTAAATTTCTTTTCTTCCTCTGGAGTAAGTGATTTTATGATGTCAAAAAGTTGATTTGTTGGTTTCATGTCTTCTCAAAATTAATTTAACCAAGCATTAGCGTATTTCTTTTTCAATAACTTATCTATTGGTGTATTGTTTATTTTAGAATCAATATATACCTCAATATCAAAGTAAAAAGCTACATTTTTTTCGTGTGGGTCTTTCATCACTTCTTCTAAGTCTTTCTTAAAGCTTATAAATATTTCCTTTTCGTTTTCTTTGTTTTTTACTTTTATTTCAGATAGCTTTTCGAAATAGGATAAAATCAATTTTTCTGTTTTGAAATAGGAGATTTGAGTTTTGTAATAATTATTAATTGTAGATATAATATAACCTAATTGTTTAAAGCGATTTAATTCGTAATGCAATCCAATGTTAATGATTCGTGCAAAAGATTGTAAGTCTTCTCTCAATAAATTGTTTCCTTCATTAAGTATTAACGAAATATAGTGAAGCGCTTTTTCGTAATTGCCAAAATAGGTATTCATAATGGCAATGTTGTAATAAAATACTAGTTCCTCTTCTTTGCTTATTTTTCCTTTAAATTCTATAAGTCCTTTTTCTATTTCATCAACATTTGCCTGAGCTTCTTTTAATTTCCCACTATTGATATTAATGGATAATTTCCCATTTAATACAGATGTAAATATTTTTAATTGTAAATCAGTTGTATTAAAAGCTTTTACATTTTTCTTGTCTTCTAATTGTTTGATGCGGGCATCACAAGTTTTATATTTTTGTTCTTCGTAGGCTATATTTATTAAATTATTTAAAGTAGTTAAATAACGACTTGGCATTTCTTCAATCAGCTCTTTGTGTCCATCCATTATATTTAATAATGTTTGACATTCTTCTTCTCTACTTTGATTGTCTTGGCATCTGCAAAATAAAATTGAACGGCAATGGTGATAGATAATTAAGGCTTTTGATGATTTTACTAGCTTGTCATTTTTTAATAATGGGGAATTCAAAAACGAATTAATGTTTTCCATATCCTCATTAGTCTTGGCTTTGTTTTTTTGACGAGTGTTTAAATTTATTTTTGAATACAATAAAGTGTATGTGCCCAGGTTTTTAGCCTTTTCAATAACTATTTGTTCTTCTTTAACTAAATCTTCAATGGTATTGTTTTTTAAATTGAACTGAGTTTCAATAGATATTAAAAGCTTTTCTAAGCCAATCAATTCTAAAATAAAATGAAAACGTTCAAACCGATATGCTTCTTGTTTTTGTTTGTTTAAAATTTTCCGACACTGTTTGTATTGAGCTTTATCAAATAAATTTAAAATATTGGTAATCTCATCTTTAATAATGTAGGATGCATTACTTTCTGCATGAAATGAACGTAAACATTTTAAGATAAAATTATACAGGTTTTCTGATGTTTGACTTTTAGCTTCTAAAGTTTCGTGTTTAGATTTTGCAATTTTGCTAAAAAAATCTTCTTTATATTCAGATGCTGCTTCTATCGTATTAAATAGTGTAATTAAATTAGGATTTAATTCACTAGCCGAAGCTGTTAATTTTAAAAATCGTTTTTCTGATTTAGAAAGTGATTTTACTAAATCAAATAAATCTCTATTTGAAATTAAGTTCATATTAGCAATACGATTTTAATAGATTATTATAGAACTCCTATTTGGTTTCACTAATTAACTAATTTTTATCTAAATTAGTTAAAAATTTGCCGAATGAAAACTATATATACTTCTCTTGTTATCGTATTCCTAAATATTAGTAATTCATTATTTGCCCAAATAACCAATTGTCAGGCTCACAAATCTGCACTAGCTACTACCGCTTTATACTATTCCCCTGAAAACTTAAGAAGTGATACCTTTGATGTTTTAAAATACACCATAAACCTTGATATTATTGATTTTACAAATCAAAAAATTAAAGGTAGTACTAATGTTCAATTTGCACCTAAATTAAATAATCAGTCTAAAATTGCTTTGGATTTATTGAAAATGGTGATTGATAGTATTACCCAAAATAATATTCCTTTAGCCTATTCATATAACGATACTTTACTGAGAGTTAATTTACTTAATTCATTAAATACAACAGACACTACCAATATTTCTGTGTTTTACCATGGTACGCCACAAGGCGACCCTGCTGGCTGGGGAGGTTTTTCGTTTAGCGGTAATTATGCATATAATTTAGGTGTAGGTTTTGGAGCTAAGCCTCATAATTATGGTAGAGTGTGGTTTCCTTGTTTCGATAATTTCGTTGAGAAATCTTTGTATGAATTTAATATTACAACCAGTACTTCTAAAACCTCCTTTTGTAATGGAGTATTAATGTCAGATGTTGTTAATGGAAGTGTGCGCACTCGTAATTGGGTTATGAATAAACCAATACCTTCTTATTTAGCATCTGTTGCTGTAGCAGACTATACACATGTAAATTGGAATGTGAATGCAGCTAATGGTAATTTACCGATTATTCTTGCTGCACGCTCAGCAGATACAACAGCTCTTAAAAATGGATTTAATCATTTACCAAATGCTATTTTAGGTTTCGAAAATTATTATGGACCTTATGTTTGGAATAGAGTAGGATATTGTTTAGTGCCTTTTAATAGTGGAGCTATGGAACATGCCACTAATATTTCATACCCGCAGGCTGCAACATCTATTAACTATGAAGCAGATTTAATGGCTCATGAGTTATCTCATCATTGGTGGGGTGATTTAATGACCTGCGAAACACAAGAAGATATGTGGCTAAATGAAGGGATGGCTAGTTATAGCGAACGTTTGTTTTTAGAATGGATGTATGGATATTCAAATTACATCACTCAAGTTAAAACAGTTCATGATGATAACGTGAAATTTGTACACTTAAGAGAAAAAGGATTTAGAGCTATCTCAGGTATTCCTCACGAATATACATACGGAGATCACGTTTATCGTAAAGGATCGGATGTTGCACATACTCTACGAAGTTATATGGGTGATGCGGCCTTTTTTGCAGGATTAAAATATGTGTTGCAGCAAAAGTCTTATAAGAATATGAATAGTATTGAATTTAGAGATTTATTACAGCAATCATCAGGACAAAATCTTGTACCATTTTTTGATAACTGGGTGTTAAATGGCGGGTGGCCACATTTTTCAATTGATTCGGTTAAAACAACAGGAACAGTCGCTCCTTATACATCAGTAGTATATGTAAAACAAAAATTATTTGGAGCGCCTGCTTATTATACCAATGTTCCATTAGAACTTACATTTATGAACAGCTCATGGAACAAAGAGGTAAAATCTATTTTAATGTCTGGAGCTACTCAATCCTTTACATTAACAACAAATGTTAATCCAGTAGTTGTAGGAATGAATGTTGACTCTAAAATAAGTGATGCTATTTCTTCAGAATACAAAACAGTAAAAACGAATACTACCATAAATTACAGTTTAGGAAATGCTTCACTTATTGTCTCAAACAAAGGAGTGGATTCTTCTTATATCAGAATTGAACATAATTTTGCAGCTCCAGATGCTATTAAAAATAACAGTAATAATTTCAGGTTAAATACTCAACATTATTGGAAAGTAGATGGTATTCTTTCTTCTGGTATTGTAAGTAAAATAAAATTTAATTATAACGGTAATAAAACAACGTCTGGTATTAGTTATTTAGATACTTGTTTAACTACTTTAAATGGCGATAGTATTATTTTATTGTACCGTAAAAATGCAGCAGATGATTGGAAAGAAGTTAAAAATTACACAAAGTTTAAAGCTGCTGCAAAAATAGGTTTTTGTACAGCTGATACTTTAAAGTTAGGAGAGTACGTATTTGCAAATGGACATAGCAGTGTGTTATTAGGCATAAATGATCCTAAAACTGAAAAAACAGTTGAGTTAAAATTATTTCCAAATCCAAGTGCAACAGTGTTAAATATTCATATCGAAAATTATAAAATTACTACATCTACGATGATTGATATTTTTGATATTCAAGGGAAAATTGTAAAACACATTACAAACGTAAATTCAGAAAATGAAATCTCTGTAGCTGAATTGGCCAAAGGAAATTATACAATGAGTTTGGTAGAGAAAAATAAGAAAATTGCTAGTCAAAAATTTGTGGTAGAGTAATTAGTTACTCAACACTTCCATCATTGCTTTGGCTTTTAACATGCATTCTTTGTATTCATCTTCTGCATTACACAATGCTGTAATGGCGCTTCCAACTGTAAAACTTAAATAACGTTTTTCTTCGTCGTAAAAAATACTTCGTATTAAAACATTCAAATCAAAATCTCCATTAGCGTTTATATAGCCTAACGCTCCTGAGTATACATCTCTGTTGTATAATTCAAATTCATCAATTAATTCCATAGCTCTTATTTTTGGAGCGCCAGTCATACTTGCCATTGGAAAGGTTGCCTTTATAATATCGTTAAACGAAGTGTTTTCTTTTAATTCGCAACTTACAGTACTTATCATTTGATGCACTTGCTCAAAGCTTTCAATATCAAAAAGTTTGTCAACTATGACGCTTCCTTTTTTTGCAACGCGAGACAAATCATTTCTTGCAACATCTACAATCATTACATTTTCATTCCGTTCTTTAGCGTTATAGTATAATTCATTTTTCAGAAGCTCATCCTCTTGTAATGTTTTACCACGCTTAGCAGTACCTTTAATAGGTTTAGTAATTAAGGTATTTGCGCGTTTGGTTAAAAATAATTCAGGACTTGATGAAATGATATATTGCTTGTCAAATTTTGCTAATGCCGAATAGGGAGCTTTACTAATGACATTCAGTTTTTTATAAATCGAAATAGGGTCAATTTCAATATCGTGAGCTTCAAAAGTAATACAGTAATTTATTTCATAAATATTTCCCTGCTGTATGTGTTGTTTTAGATCATTTACTTTTTTTATATAGTCATCTTTACTTACCGTTGCTTTAACAAATATTGGTTGTTTTGTAATATCAGTTAAAGCATCAAATTGTAAGTTATCAAATACAATTACTTCTTCAGCTTCAATAAATAATTGTTTAGGGAAATGAATAGGGTTATTTGCTTTTTCTTTAAATTTTTCAATATCATTTTTTAAATCATAGTTAATGAAGCAAATTTGATTTTTTTGAAAAATACTTGAGAACTTTGGACTTTTATTGGATATTAGCAATTCGTTTTTAAAACCAGTTACACTGCCGTTTGAGTTTAACAACAAGACATTTCTATAGTTTTGAAAATATGTTCTTGAAAATTCTATGGGGCTTAATTTAAGGTAATTTTCTTTATTGTTTCAACCCAATCGTCTCCACTATTTAAGCTTTCAACTAGTTGGATTTTTTCGCCACCATGTTTATGAAAAATTTCCTGGTATTCGGTTCCTATTTCATAAAGTGTCTCTAAACAATCAGCTGTAAATGCTGGCGAAAACACCAATACATTTTTTGCTCCCTTTTTTGCCAATTCCTCTACAACCTTATCGCTATAGGGTTTAAGCCATTTATCATCTAAACGACTCTGAAAACTGATGGTGTATTTATCTGCTGGTAAATTTAATTTTTCCACTACATCTTTTGTTGTTTGATAACAGCCTGCTTTGTAGCAATAATAGTTGGTATCCGTTAGTTCTGTTTCGCAGTGGTGGTCTTTACATAAATAGCCATCGTTGTATACCTTGTCAACTTGTCTTTCTGGCAAGCCATGGTAACTAAAAATGACATGGTCGTATTTCGAAAAATCATATTTTTTGGCTCTGTTTACAATGCAATTGATGTAATCTGGATTGTCGTAATACTGACTAATAATTTTTATTTCTGGTATTACCCACCATTTACTAACTATTTCCATAAATAATTGCAAAGCAGTCCCTGTACTACTAGATGCGTATTGAGGATATAAAGGAAAAACAATAATCTTATGATAACCTTCTTTGCGCATGTTTTCTAAAACGTTTTCCATGCTTGGGCTTTGGTAGCGCATAGCCATTTCTACTTTAATATCTTCTCCAACAGATGCTTGTAATTTTTTTTGTAAATCAAGCGTATGCTTTAATAATGGCGAGCCTGTTTTTTCATCCCAAATTGCTTTATACAATTTTGATGAATTACCCGAACGGAATGGAACAATAATACCATTTACTAATAATGTTCTTGCAATCCAAGGGATATCAATTACACGAGGGTCGTTTAAAAACTGAGTTAAGTATTTTCTAACATCTGATTTTTTAGGACTATCAGGTGTTCCTAATTGCAAAAGTAAGATGGCTGTTTTTTGTTTCATTTAGTTTTAATTTTCAACACAGAGGCACGAAGATACAGAGTCCACTGAGATTTTATGATTTTTAAACATAAATTTTTATGAATAGTTTAAAAATAACCAAATAACCTATGAATCAATTGCTTCAGAGTTGATTATTTATTTCTTTAATCCTAAAATTTTCGCCATTTTTACAGGCTAAATGAATCCAAATCCAAATCAAGAACATACACCAAAACGTGTTGCCATTATGGGCAGTACTGGTAGTATTGGCACGCAAGCTTTAGAAGTTATTAGAGATAATCCAAATCATTTTGAGGCAGAAGTATTAGTAGCTCATTCAAATGCTGATTTATTGATTAAACAAGCTATTGAGTTTAAACCTAATGCGGTTGTTATTGGAGATGAAAGTAAGTATAAGGAAGTAAAAGACGCTTTGTTTGAACACGATGTAAAGGTATTTGCTGGAGCAAAGTCAATTGAGCAAATTGTGGAGATGGAGACCATTGATACCGTTTTAGCTTCAATTGTTGGTTATGCTGGCTTAGCTTCTACTATTAATGCCATTAAACATAAAAAGGTAATTGCTTTGGCTAATAAAGAAACTTTAGTTGTTGCTGGAGATATTGTTACCAAACTTGCTTTTGAAAATGCTATTAATTTATATCCAGTAGATTCTGAGCATTCAGCTATTTTTCAGTGTTTGGTAGGAGAGTTTGATAACGAAATTGAAAAAATATATTTAACGGCTAGTGGCGGACCATTTAGAAGCAAAGACAGAGAATTTTTAGCAAATGTTACTAAGGCACAGGCTCTAAAACATCCTAACTGGGTAATGGGAGCTAAAATTACTATTGACTCTGCAAGTTTAATGAACAAAGGCTTAGAGGTAATTGAAGCAAAATGGTTGTTTAATTTAAAAGCTGAGCAAATTGACGTAATTGTGCATCCTCAAAGTATTGTACATAGTATTGTTCAGTTTACAGATGGTAGTATGAAGGCTCAAATGGGCTTGCCTGATATGAAGTTGCCAATTCAATATGCCTTTACATATCCAGAACGTATTAAAACAAACTTCCCTCGTTTTGATTTTTTTAACTATCCACAACTCACTTTTGAGAAGCCTGATACCGAAACCTTTAGTAACTTAGCATTGGCTTTTAAAGCAATGGAAAGAGGAGGTAATATGCCTTGTGTATTAAATGCTGCTAATGAAATTGTAGTGCAAGCTTTTTTAGAAGATAAAATAGGCTTTTTACAAATGAGTGATGTGATTGCAAGTGCTTTAGATAAAATGCCATTGATTAAAACACCAAGCATGGAGGATTATATCCAATG